>NZ_CP141266.1:27500-327500 GCF_030540775.2 Flavivirga abyssicola
CCCGATGGAAGTGTAAAGCAATTTGAAAAAAATGCTACACCTATGGATGTTGCTAAAAGCATTAGTGAAGGATTTGCTAGGAATGTGATTTCGGCAAGTTTTAATGGTACAACAGTAGAAACCGTTACACCATTAACCACCAATGGTACTTTAGTTTTATATACCTGGAATAACGATGAGGGTAAAACTGCTTTTTGGCACTCTTCTGCGCATGTATTAGCACAAGCTATTGAGGAATTGTATTCTGGTGCAAAATTGACAATTGGTCCTGCTATTGAAAATGGGTTTTATTATGATGTAGATTTTGGTGAGCATGTTGTTTCTGAAAAAGACTTTAAAGCTATTGAAACTAAAATGTTGGAGATAGCCCGAGGTAAACATGATTTTAAAATGCGTTCTGCTACAAAAGCTGCGGCTTTAGAACTTTATAGTGATAATGAGTTTAAAACCGAGTTGATAGAAAATCTTGAGGACGGCACGATTACTTTTTGTGATCATTCTACTTTTACAGATTTGTGTCGAGGTGGACATATTCCTAATACTGGTATTATTAAAGCTGTAAAAATCTTGTCGGTTGCTGGAGCTTATTGGAGAGGTGATGAAAATAACCCGCAATTAACACGGGTGTATGGCATATCATTCCCAAAACAAAAAGAGCTTACTGCTCATTTAGAATTATTAGAAGAAGCAAAAAAGCGCGATCATAGAAAATTAGGCAAGGAATTAGAATTGTTTACATTCTCTAGAAAAGTTGGTCAAGGTTTACCATTGTGGTTACCAAAAGGAGCTGCTTTACGCGAACGTTTAGAGAACTTCTTGAAAGCTGCTCAAAAGAAAGCCGGTTACGAAATGGTAATTTCGCCACACATTGGCCAGAAAGAGCTATATGTTACCTCTGGTCATTATGCCAAATATGGTGAGGATAGTTTTCAACCCATACATACACCTAAAGAGGACGAAGAGTTTTTATTAAAACCTATGAACTGTCCACACCACTGTGAAATATACAATAGTGCGCAATGGAGTTATAAAGATTTACCTAAACGTTACGCGGAATTCGGAACGGTTTACAGATATGAACAAAGTGGTGAATTACATGGTTTAACAAGAGTTAGGGGGTTTACTCAAGATGATGCGCATTTATTTTGTACACCAGATCAATTAGATGAAGAATTTAAAAATGTTATAGATTTAGTTCTTTATGTTTTTGGTTCTTTAGGGTTTGAAAATTTTACTGCACAGGTTTCTGTAAGGGATCCAGAAAATCCAGACAAATATATTGGAGATGTTGAAAATTGGGAAAAAGCGGAGCAAGCTATTATTAGTGCTGCATCTGATAAAGGTTTAAATTATGTTATTGAAGAAGGGGAAGCTGCTTTTTATGGTCCTAAATTAGATTTTATGGTAAAGGATGCCTTGGGAAGACGTTGGCAACTGGGAACTATACAGGTAGATTATAATTTACCTGAGCGTTTTGATCTCACTTACAAAGGCAGTGATAATGAGCTTCATCGTCCGATTATGATACACCGTGCTCCTTTTGGAAGCATGGAACGTTTTATAGCTATTTTGTTAGAACATACAGCAGGTAATTTCCCGCTTTGGTTAATGCCAACCCAAGCTGTAATATTATCAATTAGCGAGAAATACGAAAAATACTCGGAAAAAGTTTTAAATTTGCTAGAAAATGACGAAATTCGCGCCCTTGTAGACCATAGAAATGAGACTATTGGGAAGAAGATTCGGGAATCCGAAATGCAGAAACACCCGTATATGATCATCATAGGGGAACAAGAAGAGAAAGAAAACAAAATAACTGTGCGTAAGCATGGTGGAGAGAATTTAGGAATGATTTCCATTGAAAGATTCTCTGAAATTATAAAAGAAGAAATAAATAAAACGTTAAAATCGTTCTAAAAATAAAGTTTAACTTAAAACCATAACGTCATAGCAATTCGAAGAAGAAATCAACCCAATAGAAGGGTTATACAAGAGGATAAACATAAAATAAACTCTAAGATTAGTGCTCCTAGCGTACGTCTTGTTGGAGACAACGTAGAAATTGGTGTTTATTCTACCAGAGATGCTTTAAAAATAGCTGATGAGCAAGGATTAGATCTTGTTGAGATTTCTCCAAATGCTGATCCTCCTGTTTGTAAGGTTATGGATTATAAAAAGTTTCTTTATGAGCAAAAGAAACGTGATAAGGCTTTAAAATCTAAAGCTACTAAAGTTATCATTAAAGAAATTCGTTTTGGTCCTCAAACAGATGACCACGATTATGAATTTAAAAAGAAACATGCTGAGAAATTTTTAAAAGAAGGTGCAAAACTTAAAGCCTTTGTATTTTTTAAAGGACGATCTATTATATTTAAAGAACAAGGTCAGATCTTATTACTGCGTTTAGCTCAGGATTTAGAAGAACTCGGTAAAGTAGAGCAAATGCCACGTTTAGAAGGTAAGCGTATGACCATGTTTATAGCTCCAAAAAAATAAACAGAATATATATTAAAAATATGATGCTGAAACGAGTTCAGCACTAAAGTAATTAAGCGAGATAATTAAAACTAGGAAAAGAAAATGCCTAAAATGAAAACAAAATCTAGTGCCAAGAAACGTTTTAAGTTAACGGGTACTGGAAAGATTAAAAGAAAGCACGCTTTTAAAAGTCACATCTTAACAAAGAAGTCTAAAAAGCGTAAACTTGCTCTGACTCATGATACATTAGTACATAAGGCAGACGAGGACAATATTAAAACGATGTTACGTTTAAAGTAATACTGTTTTAATCGGTTAAACAAATTTATAAACCCTGGAGTTAGGCTTATTGATTAACTATTGTAGATTTTAAATTTACGAATTAAGAAATAAAAAGTTCCCGAAACAAGTTCGGGACGCCTACTACAAAAAACAATTAAAATTATGCCAAGATCAGTAAATTCTGTAGCAAAAAGAGCCAGAAGAAAAAAGGTTCTTAAACAAGCAAAAGGTTACTTTGGAAGACGTAAAAACGTTTGGACAGTAGCAAAAAATGCGGTTGATAAAGCGATGCAATACTCGTATAGAGACCGTAGAAACAAAAAGAGAACATTCCGTGCTTTATGGATTACGCGTATTAACGCAGGAGCCAGAGAACATGGTTTATCTTATTCTCAATTTATGGGGAAATTAAAAGCTAATGATATTGAATTAAACCGTAAGGTTTTAGCAGATTTAGCTATGAATAACCCTGAGGCTTTTAAAGCTGTTATAGAGAAAGTAAAATAAGGCGTTTTCGCCTATTGTAAAACATATTATTCGCTTAATAAAAAATCCGATTCTTAATTGAATTGGATTTTTTTTGTTTTTAGCGGTTCGGATACTGTCATCTTTATACTCCAAAAGCTGTGATAACAATGTTTCTTGAGCCTCCATAATCTCTATGTTCACATAAATAAATACCTTGCCAAATTCCTAAATTTAATTGCCCCTTTGTAATAGGTATATTAACCGACGCTCCAAGTAATGATGTCTTAATATGTGCCGGCATATCATCAGGCCCTTCATAGGTATGTTTATAATAAGCTGCGTTTTCGGGAACCATGACATTAAAATGGGATTCAAAATCTGTTCTCACAGTAGCATCTGCATTTTCATTTATAGTTAAACTGGCTGATGTATGTTTAATAAATACTTGTAATTGTCCAATGCTTATTTGCCCTATTTCTGGAATAGCATCTAGAATACTATTGGTAATTAAATGAAACCCTCTTGAACTAGGCTGTAATTTTATTTCCTTCTGAAAAAATTTCATAGTAATTAATGTTTACGCTTAACTTTAGCCAAATTATATATTATCATGCTTTTATTAAAATTCTAACGCAACCATTTTATTTTTTTTACATCTATATATATGGGTAAATCCTATAAATTAAAAAATTATGAAAAAGTATTTTGCAACCATAATATTTAGTCTGTTATTATTAACTGCTTGTTCTGTAAAAAATGATATTAATATTCCTGAACCTCAAACTGTAATTGCACATTGGAATTTGGTTAGGACCACAGGTGGTTTAGCAGGTGTTGATGACTCTTTTCCTTTAGAAACTGTAGTATGGACTTTTAATGAAGTAGACTTTGAAATTGAAATTGAGAACAATAATACTGATGATACGAAACAAGATGCTCTAGATTCAGGAACTTATGCTTATTCTGTAACAGAAGCTAATGGAGATACTTTTCTTAGCATTGATGGTGTTGAATTTGGTTCGTTTACAATTTCTTCGGCAGCTGTGCTTACCATAGATCAAAATAACCTATCTGATGGCAGCGGTGCAGACGGCTTTATATACACATTTGAAAGAACTCTTGAAATCATTGAATAACTTTTAAGTTTTCTGTTTCTTTTTTCTTGCAGCTGGAAATAATACATTATTTAAAATAAGTCTATACCCAGGAGATGTTGGATGCAAATCTAATTCTGTTTTTGCATCCCCTACTCTATGTTGGTAATCTTCGGGGTCATGTCCTCCGTAAAAAGTAAAGAAGCCTTTTCCTTTTATGCCATGAATATATTTGGCTTCACCATTCGATTTTGTTTCCCCCATTACTAATACATTCGATTTTATTTCATCTCTAGTAAAAGATGTCGTCTGTCCCATAAAACCTTTTACTAATGCTGTATGATTTTGACATAACATCGTTGGAATGGGATCCCATTTTGCAGAAAATTCCATTAATGAAAAATAATCTATTGTTTTAGGAACCCTGCGTTTACTGGTCATATCTATTGAGGAAAACTCATATACTATAGGACTTCGTTCTAAGGTGAAATTAGAAAATGCAAAGGTTTTATTATAATCGATTTTATTTTGGTAAGCCGGATCGCTTCCATCACCATCAAACATCGGTTCACAGATATCTACCCCTTCAGCAGATAAAGCAATATCAAAACTATCTGTAGCGCTGCACATAGCAAACATAAACCCGCCTCCAACAACATAGTCTCTAATCTTTAAAGCGACATCAGATTTTTCTTGAGATACTTTATTATACCCCAATTTTGCTGCTAATGCTTCTGCATCTTTCTTTTCTTGAATGTACCAAGAAGCAGCTCTATAAGCACCATAAAATTTACCATACTGCCCTGTAAAATCCTCATGATGTAAATGTAGCCAGTCAAAGAGTAACAAACCATCATTTAACACTTCTTCATCGTAAACCGTTTCATAAGGAATTTCAGCATATTTTAATACCATCGTTACTGCATCATCCCATGGTAGTTTTCCCTTTGGAGTATATACTGCTATTTTAGGCGCTTTTTCTAAAATGACTGCTTCCATATTTTTGCTAGGACTGCTTATCTCTTCTAAAATGCTTTCCACTTTAGAGTTTGAAATAACTTCGAAAGAAATCCCGCGAATTTGACACTCTCTCTGAATATCATCAGTATCTGGTAGTAAAAATGAACCGCCTCTGTAATTTAAAAGCCATTTTACTTTTAATTCCTTATTGAGTGTCCAATAGGTAATACCATATGCTTTAAGGTGATTTTTTTGACTTTCTGCATCCATGGGTATAAGAATGTAGGATGCATAGGTATGTAACCCAGCTAAAACAAATAGTAATGTAAAAAATATCTTTTTCAATGTGAAGCAAAACTTTATGTGATTTCTCAGTCGTTCCTTCTTCGAAATGACCTAAAAACTCTTATTATTTAAATTGAAAGATACTTAAATTTTCTTCCGATTAAAACGATTTAACATTTTGTTCGAACAATATTTTATAAAGAACTCACCTTGACTTTTTCTATTTCCTAAAAAATGGCTGAAATTCGCCCATATTTTGTTACTTTTTTTATGCTTAGCACTGCTATGCCTTGCAAAAAAGGCCTCATCTGAACAAATTTTATCTCATTTTCGGTTAAAAACAAAAAGTCAAGATGAGTTCAAAACTTATATCTCTCTTTCCAATGTAAATCTCCCATATTCTTTACCCTATAATAGGAGATAATGAGTATTAATTACTTTAAAACTATTTTCGTCTTTTCTATTTATCCATGTTTCAATTTCTTAAACGTATAGTAAATCAAAGGTTAAAGTAGAAGTATTCCTGCCCACGCAGGAATGACAGATTAATTTTTAAAATGGCACATCATTATCATCGTCATCATTAAACGAACTTCCGAAAGCTTGATCTGGGCTTGCTTTAAAGTTATCAGCTTTAAAAGTGTCATCATTCGCAGCTGCATTCATTTTAGAGTGAAACTCAAAAGGTGAATCAAAATCATCTAAATTATCAAACTTACCTAAGTGACCAAGGAACTTTAATCGTATGTTTTCTAAACCACCATTTCTATGTTTTGCTATAATAAACTCAGCTTGTCCTTCTGTTGGAGAACGTTCTTCATCATCCCATTCATCAATTTTATAATATTCTGGTCTATAAATAAATGATACAATATCGGCATCTTGCTCAATCGCACCAGATTCACGTAAATCTGATAATAACGGACGTTTGCTCCCACCACGTGTTTCAACGGCGCGAGATAACTGAGATAAGGCTATTACGGGCACCATTAATTCTTTAGCTAATGCCTTGAGGTTTCTAGAAATCATAGAAATTTCTTGCTCACGATTTCCTCCATGACTATTACCCCCAGTCATTAACTGTAAATAATCAATCATGATTAATTTTATACCATGTTGTGATGATAAACGACGTGCTTTCGCCCTTAAATCAAAAATTGAAAGTGATGGCGTATCATCAATAAAAAGAGGTGCTTTCTCTAAACCTTTTACTTTTACATTAAGTTGCTCCCACTCGTGTTTCTCAAGCTTACCTGTACGTAGTTTTTCAGAAGATAGGCCTGTTTCACTGGAAATTAAACGGGTAATTAACTGTACTGAAGCCATCTCTAAAGAAAAGAATGCTACCGGTATATTTTGATCTACAGCAATATTTCTTGCCATAGAAAGTGTTAAAGCTGTTTTACCCATACCTGGACGGGCTGCTACGATAATTAAATCAGATGGTTGCCAACCAGATGTTAGTTTATCTAATTTATTAAACCCTGTTGGTATACCACTAAGTCCTTCTTTATTCGAAATTTCTTCAATTTTCTTCTTAGCTTGAATAACTAAGTCCTGAGCTGTTTCACTCGATTTTTTAATATTTCCTTGGGTAACTTCGTATAATTTTGCTTCTGCTTTATCTAATAAATCGAAAACGTCTTTGGTTTCATCATAAGAGTCTTCTATAATTTCGTTAGAGATTTTAATCAAACTACGTTGAATAAACTTTTGCAAAATAATACGCGCATGAAACTCAATATGCGCAGAAGAAGATACTTTTTGTGTTAAAGAAATAAGGTAAAAATCGCCACCAGCAAGTTCTAGCTTTGAGCTTTTCTTTAATTGCGTGGAAACGGTTAATAAGTCTACAGGTTCACTGTTTTCAAACAACTGAAAAATAGCTTCAAAAATATATTGATGTGCTTCTTTGTAAAATGCTTCGGGGCTTAAAATATCGATCACTTCGTCAACCCCTTTTTTATCAATCATCATCGCTCCTAGTACAACTTCTTCTAAATCAAGTGCTTGCGGGGGAATTTTACCCTTTTCAAGGCTAATAATGGTGCTTTTATCTACTTTATATCCTTGAACTTGGTTAGGTTGCTTCATACTTACGAAAGTAATTAAAAAGAAAGATTTTTGAATCAAAAAATGAATTAGGATTACTCACTAGTCATTAACAATTTAACTGTTAACAACTTAAAAATATTGTTGATAAGCATAAAAAAATCCAAAACTTTAAGTTTTAGATTTTTTTATGTTATGGTTTTAAAAGGTTTACCCTTTATACACTCCCATATTTGCATATTTTTCCATACGCTGGGATATTAATTCTGTTGGTGATAAGTTTTTTAATGACTCATAAGATTTCACGATGGCATTGCTTACTGCTAAAAATGTTTTTTCACGATCTCTGTGTGCTCCTCCAAGTGGTTCTTTAATAACACCATCCACTACTTTTATCTTCATAGCATCAGTTGCAGTTAATTTTAAAGCTTCTGCTGCTTGTTCTTTATATTCCCAGCTACGCCATAGAATTGAGGAACAGTTTTCTGGTGATATTACAGAATACCAAGAGTTTTCTAACATTAATACGTTATCTCCAACACCTATGCCTAAAGCACCTCCAGATGCTCCTTCTCCAATTACTATGGTTATGATAGGCACTTTTAAACGTGTCATTTCTAAAATATTTCTAGCAATAGCTTCTCCTTGTCCTCGCTCTTCTGCTTCCAAACCAGGGTAAGCGCCAGGTGTGTCTATTAAAGTTACAACTGGAATTCCGAATTTTTCGGCAGACTTCATTAAACGTAATGCTTTACGATAGCCTTCTGGATTAGCCATTCCGAAATTTCTATATTGTCTGGTTTTTGTATTGTATCCTTTTTG
The DNA here is from genome assembly GCF_030540775.2 of Flavivirga abyssicola. Classification (GTDB taxonomy): domain Bacteria; phylum Bacteroidota; class Bacteroidia; order Flavobacteriales; family Flavobacteriaceae; genus Flavivirga; species Flavivirga abyssicola. The sequence goes on from NZ_CP141266.1 coordinate 35,942, forward strand.
TTGACCTATAAACATAAAACTTTGGTCACCAATTTTTCCCAAACCACCAATCATCGCTTTATCATCTTTTATATTACGATCTCCATGTAATTCTAAAAATGAATCACCACAAATAGCTTTTATATGGTCTAATGTATATGGTCTATTTGGATGACGAGATAATTGTACTCTTTGCCAAGGCGATAGGTTTTTATAAATATCTTTTTGGGCTTCTTTTAACTTCTTTTCAATTTGAGAACATGTTTCGGTAACATCTACTTCACTTTCTTCTCCAATCACTCTACACTTTTGTAGTTGATCTTCTAGCTCTTTTATAGGGAGTTCAAATTCTAAGTATTCCATAAGAATTTTGTTTTAGCTATTTAATTTATGGTTAGCGTACAAATATAAAAACTTTAATTTTCTTAAACTGTTAAGTATGCTTTCTTTTTAATTTTCTTGAGTTTTTTAAAACGCCATTTAAAATGACTGTCGCTATAATAACTATAGCTCCATAATAAAATGATGCACTCATCTTTTCTTTTTCCGGAAACAATATAATGGCCATAATAATACCATAAATAGGTTCTAGATTATATGTTAACACAACTGTATAGGGGCTGATTAATTTCATAACATAAACGGATGCAATAAAAGCATAAGCTGTACAAATAGATGCCAATATAAAGAGGTATCCAAAATCGGCGGTATTTAAATTGAAAAAATCTAAAGAGACCCCTTCACCAAAAAATAAAATATAAATAGAAATGAATATGACTCCACTAATAAACTCATAAAATGAAATAACTGTTGCTGTATGTTTTGTTAAAAATTTTCCGTTTAATACTGCAAATAGTGAAGAGAAAAATGCTGAAGAAATTCCAAGAAGAATCCCTGTTAGGTATTTTATTTCACTTTGCGTAATTATAAAGACGCCTATTATTACTATAATTCCAAAAAGAATTTCATACCAGATAATGGCTCGCTTGTAAATAATAGGTTCTATCAAAGAAGCAAAAAAGGCTCCTGTAGAAAACATAGCTAATGCTATGGATATATTAGCGGCATCTATCGCTCCAAAAAAAGTTATCCAATGCAATGCTATTATGATTCCTGCTATTGAAAGTCTGAGAAAAGATTTTAGTGTGATTTTTATTTTGACTTTGGCAATTTTAATGTAAATAAACATTAAAATAGAAGCCATCGCCATTCTATACCAAACTAAAGGAATTGCTTTTATTGTAATTAACTCACCAAGAATAGCGGTAAAACCTGCTATAAAAACTAAAAAATGTAAGTGTAAATAGTTTTTAATTTTAGCGTTTGGCATTGTATAGTAAATAAGCTGCTAAAATACCGAAAATGATATTAGGAAACCATACTGCAACTAGCGGTGGAAAATCTGACTGTTCTGCCATAACGCCAAAGATCTTATCGAAGAATACAAAAACCATAGCAATACAAATCCCGACGGCTAAATTAACTCCCATGCCTCCTCGTCTTTTTATTGAAGACACTGCCACGGCTATTATTGTTAAAATAAATACTGAAACAGGCAAACTCCATTTTCTGTATAAAACCAATTGAAAACGACCAACATTGGAAGATCCACGGGCTTCTTCTTTGGCTATAAATCGTTTTAAATCTCCATACATTTTTGTTTCGGCAGCATATATAACTGGAATCAAGTCATCTACATGAAAAGCAAAAAGAGTATCCTTTTTACTTATCTTTTCTATTTTATCTTCATCTATTCCAATATCTCTTCTAACATAATCCGTTAGTTGATATATGGTATCTTTTTCTATGTATTTTATTTTATTGGCAGTTATTCTGCAGGCAAGTTTGTTTCCTTCAAAATGTTCGAAAGTAAAATATCTTCCTTCCTGGTTTTTTAAATCAAAATCGCTTACATAAATAATATCGTTATCATTTATTTGCCTAAACACATTTTTGTTGTCTACGGCACTCCTACCCTTTTTTAAATATTTATAGCTAAAATTATTAAAGCCTTCACTTGCTTTGGGTGCTAAAAATAATCCTAAAATAATGGCTAGTACAGCAACTACAGAAGCGCCTATCATATAGGGTCTTAAAAAACGTGTAAATGAAACACCCGAACTTAAAAAAGCAATAACTTCTGTATTATTGGCAAGCTTGGATGTAAACCAAATAACTGATAGGAATAAAAATAATGGGAAAAGTAGGTGAGCGAAATAGATTGTAAAGTCTAAAAAATAAACCATGACTTCCCAAAAAGGGACTTCATTTTCTAATATTTTACCAATCTTTTCGGCAAGGTGTACTGTTATTCCAATAGGAACAAACAATAACAACATCATTAAAAATGTAAACAGATACCGTTTTAATATATACCAATCAAGAATTTTCATAAATACTATAAACGATTATCCATTTGTTTTACCATGTTGTCTTTCCATGTTTTAAAATCTCCTGCTAATATATGTTTTCTTGCTTCTCGAACCAACCATAAATAAAAACCTAAATTGTGTATGGTTGCTATTTGCTTACCTAGCAATTCGTTAACTGTGAATAAATGCCTCAGATAAGCTTTACTATATTCGGTATCTACAAATGTTATGCCCATATCGTCTATTGGCGAAAAATCGTCTGCCCATTTTAAATTTTTAATATTTATGGTACCATGTGCTGTAAATAACATACCATTTCTAGCATTTCTTGTGGGCATCACACAATCAAACATATCTACTCCTAACGCAATATTTTCTAAAATATTGATTGGTGTTCCTACTCCCATTAAATAACGCGGTTTTTCTTCTGGCAAAATAGCACAAACAACATCCGTCATGGCATACATTTCTTCTGCTGGTTCACCAACCGACAAACCTCCAATGGCATTACCAACTGCTCCAGAATTTGCAATATATTCTGCAGATTGCTTACGTAAATCTTTATAGGTACTTCCTTGTACAATTGGAAAAAATGCTTGGTTATATCCATATTTTAAAGGTGTCTTTTCTAAGTGATTGATACATCTATCTAACCAGCGATGCGTCATATGCATAGAACGTTTTGCATAGTTATAGTCACATGGGTAAGGCGTACACTCATCAAAAGCCATGATAATGTCTGCTCCAATAGTGCGTTGAATTTCCATGACATTCTCTGGTGTAAAGGTATGGTAGCTACCATCAATATGTGATTTAAACTTAACGCCTTCTTCTTTAATTTTTCTATTTGCAGATAAAGAATATACCTGATATCCTCCTGAATCTGTTAAAATATTTCTATCCCAATTCATAAACTTATGAAGTCCACCTGCCTTTTCTAGAATATCAGTTTGAGGTCGCAAATACAAATGATACGTGTTGCCTAAAATAATGTCGGGATTTATATCATCTTTTAACTCACGTTGATGCACTCCTTTTACAGTGGCAACTGTTCCAACGGGCATAAAAATAGGCGTTTCTATAACACCATGATCGGTAGTTATTTTACCTGCTCTTGCTTTACTCTGAGCGTCTTTCGCTTTTAATTCAAATTTCATCTCTGCAACATTATTAAGTTGGCAAACCTACATATTTTTTTAATTTTAAATTAGTTTTATCAAATTAATGTAGGTTCACTGATTCCAATTTATTGAAATAAAGATGGGATAAAGATAAATAACCAAAAATCTATAACAATAGTTGTAAAAAGAAAATAATATCCTTTTGGCAACGTTTTTGATATAATGAATCAAATCTAAAAACGAATATTATGAAAAGTTTAAAAAACTTTCACGAATACCTTAGAAGTAAAAGTGACGTGAGCAAAAATCTATTTTTTATTTTGGCAATTGCCTTAATCATTCCTACTACAACCATAGCACAGAGTCAAATGGTAACCGGTTTAGGAATTAAAGCTGGATTAAATTACAATGCTAATGGTGATTATGTTGAATCTATTAACACAAACGTAGATAATCCAGACAGAAATATCGGGTATCATATTGGTTTATTTGGAAAAATTGGAAACAATAGACTTTATTTCAAACCGGAGTTAGTTTATACTGCTACAAAAAGTGATTATAGTGACGATAGTTTTGAGATGCAAAAAATTGATGCTCCTTTATTAGTTGGTACAAGAATAATAGGACCTATTAGTATATTTGGTGGGCCATCTCTTCAATATATTTTAGACACTGAATTTGACGGTATTTCTATTAATAATATTGAAAATGATTTTTCTGTTGGTCTTAATTTTGGTGTTGGATTTACTCTTAAAAAAATAGGCATAGACTTACGTTATGAGAGGGGCTTTAGCAAAAATGAAGCTACTTTTTTGAATAATAACAATGTTAACATTAGTAGACTTGATACAAGACCAGATCAATTGATTTTAAGTTTATCTGTTATTTTATAAACTAAAAGTTTTATGACGAAAAAGAAGCAGCTCGATATATGATATGAGCCGCTTCTTTTTTATTAATTATTATAATTAATAGTTATATCTTCGTCTAAATGATCACCATTACCATTATTATCCGAATCTACGATCTTTAATGTTTTAATAGTAATCACTCCTCCATCATCAGATCTTTCTATTTCAAACTCATTTTTTTCATCGAGTAAAGGTTCTTCTTCTCCCAGATTTGTATTTACCGTATAAGTTATTCGTTCCAGTTCATTAATGGTTAAAACACCATCTCCATCATCGTCATTATCAAAATAATTTGGAACGTTATCGCCATCTGTATTATCGCCATCTTTTACATCGGCAGATGAATCTAATAAAAACTCACCGTCTCCGTTTAGGTCTTCTAAATAAGAAGGAATCCCATCATTATCATGGTCATTTTGCGACATTTGCAGCAATCCAAACTTAAAAATAATAGGAGAATATGCAGAAATTCCAGTTACTGCATTAGAAAAATAGGCTAAACCAGAAGGTAAAAACATAACGCCTATACCTTGATTTACAAAACTAACAGTTCCGTCATTATTTTCTATAAAATCTTCTGCTACATTAAATTCTGGAAGGACTTTTCTCCAACCTGGCACGAGGGTTGTTAAATCAAAATTCACAGGGTTTACAGCACTGTCAAAAATAGTATTACTTAAAGTCGTACCTTCATATGTTACTACGACATTATCTGCAAAAGTTGGTGATTCACTTCCTCCTCCTTGTTTTAATTTAAGTACATAATATTCGTAATCTGTATTTGCGAAATTCACCGTTAAGGTATCCAATTTTGTAGATTCTGAAAGCAATGTACCATCGGCAGGGGGTGTTGTTCCTTCTACAAGTTTAGTGATTTTTAAATCATTTATTGTTGGATTTGTAAGGGCTTCAAATTCACTTGAATTATAATAATGTGTAGCAAAATATTCCAACAGAGCAGCCTTATCTTCAATCTGTTGTTCATCCCTATCTCTATCTTCAACAGGAGCAGGTATGTCATTATTGTCATCTTTATTACAAGATAAAAAACATGTAGCTGAACATAATGCAATTAAAGCTATTTTTCTTAATTTCATATTTATTTTTATTTGCTTTTTGAACGACCTCAATTAGTAATGTGCCGTACATGGGTGAACATTCATTTAATTAGCTTTCATTTGAAATTTTAAGCCCAGAATGTTTCTTTATTGCCTATTTTTGGCGTGCAAGATACAATTTTAAAATAATTTTGCACAACAACATTAACGTAGTTTTTAGAATAATTGTATGCGAATTGATAAGTATTTATGGTGTATTAGATATTACAAAACAAGAACCCTAGCAACAACTGCTTGTAAAAAAGGCCAGGTACGTGTAAATCAGGAAATTGTTAAACCTAGTAGAGAAGTTTATCCTCTGGACACTATTGAGTTAAGAAAGAATCAAATAAACTATAAGCTTACTGTAAATGACATCCCCGAAAGCAGGGTTGGTGCTAAACTGGTTGATATTTATAGAACCGACATTACCCCTAAAGAACAATTTCAAGCTCAAGAACTTTTAAAGTATTCTAAAGATTATTATAGAAAAAAAGGTGTTGGTAGACCTACAAAAAAAGATAGAAGAGATATTGATGATTTTACTGATGAAGCATCCCTGACGGAAATTTAATCGAACTAAAAATGGCTTTTATAGATGTTATATCTGACCTTTGAAAAAAAATAAAATAAACAGATAAAAATGAGTAATTTTATCCTTTAATTTTTAGAATTAACAATTATGGCTGTTAAGAATAACATCATCCTTAATCATAACGAGATCAATCATAAAATTAGGCGTATTGCTTTTCAGATATATGAAAACAATGTGAATGAAAAAGAAGTCATTCTTGCTGGTATTGATAAGAATGGTTATGTATTTGCAAAAAAATTAAAAACGGTACTTCAAAAAATCTCTGATATACATCCTATTCTTTGTAAAGTTTCCATTGATAAAAAGAATCCCCACTCTGATATTGAAACCTCAATTTCGTCAGACGATTATAAAAATAAGTCTTTGGTACTTGTAGACGATGTTTTAAATTCTGGTACAACTTTGATTTACGGTGTAAGACACTTTTTAAATGTACCTCTTAAGCAATTTAAAACAGCCGTTTTGGTAAATAGGAATCATAAAAAATATCCTGTGAAAGCAGATTTTAAAGGTATTTCTTTATCTACTTCCTTACATGAACATGTTAATGTAGTTCTAGAGGGTAAAACTTTTGAAGCTGTTTTAGAATAGTTTTAAAACTAATTCTTCGATTAGATCTTCTTCTTTTTTATTATCGGTTGTTAAAATAATTTCAGATAAGTTATAAAACTGAGAACGCTCAAAAAGGTGTTTTCCGATAAACTCTGCCAGTAATTCATCTGTTTCAATGTGGGCTATTAGTGGACGTTTACTCTTTTCATTTTTCAACCTTGTTATCAGAGTAGGTATTGAAGCTTTTAAATAAACGCTCTTTATATTGGGTTTATTTATGAGTAAATCCATGTTATTACTGTAGCATGGGGTGCCTCCTCCTAATGATAAAATTAAATTCGTTTTATTATCTAAAAGTTCCTTTAGATAAAATGTTTCTTTCTTTCTAAAATAGATCTCTCCTTTAGATTTAAAAATATCACTTACTGATAATTGCTCTTTTTCTTCTATATAATCATCTAGGTCTATAAAATCATAGTTTAATTTCTTTCCTAAAATTCTTCCTAAAGTAGACTTCCCCGAAGCCATATACCCAATTAAAACTAAAATCATTTTCTCGCTATAAATTGATTATTAAAAACATACGTTTTAGTGATGCAAAAAAACAAAAAAATCTTTTAAAAAAGTATTGTTTTATTAATAAAACATTCTATATTTGCACCCGCTAACAACAAACAAAGCAATGTTAGTATTGAAATAATGACCTGGTAGCTCAGTTGGTAGAGCATCTCCCTTTTAAGGAGAGGGTCCTGGGTTCGAGCCCCAGCCCGGTCACTAGGAAAAGCCTGAAACTTTTGTTTTGGGCTTTTTTTATGATCTATTTTTAATTTATTCCTTTTCTATAATTTAGCGTCTCAAATACTTCTAATTAAGCTATAAATACGTTAACTTTATAGCTTAAAACATCATATTCTACAACATATTTCCTAAAATTCACATGACACGTATTAAAATAGTATTTAGTAGTTTATTTATGGGGCTGTTGCTTTTAAATTGTGGTAATTCAAATAGTCAATCTAAAACAACAAAACCTGATAATCTTAAAAGCAAACCAAATGTTTTATTTATTGCTGTTGATGATCTTCGGCCGTTTTTAGGCTGTTATGATGTAGGATTTGCTCAGACACCAGAAATAGATAAATTGGCTTCTGAAGGGCGGTTGTTTAAAAACCACTATGTACAAGTGGCCACTTGTGGTGCATCTAGATCGTCCATGTTGAGAAGTAGGTATCCCAGAACTAAAAATGAGCTTCATAATAAGGAAGCTTTTAATGCTATTCCTCGTGGAGCTTCTAATTTAGCCAGAACGATGCCTGAATTGTTTAGGAAAAATGGTTATGAAACTGTTTGTATTGGTAAAATTTCACATTCTGATGATGGCTGGAAGAGCAAAAATATTGAAAAGATTAATGAGAACCATGATTTACCAAATACCTGGGATAAAGTATTAACACCTTTAGGCAATTGGAAACGATCTTTGGTTGTAGCTTACCCTAATGGCAAAGATCGTGATGATGGTTCTGGCTATATGCCTTATTCATTATTTCCAGATATTAAAGATAATGAACTACCTGACGGGATGTTTGCAGAAACTGCTATAAACCAGCTCAAAACTCACAAAAAATCAGACAAACCCTTTTTTATGGCTTTAGGTTTTTTAAAACCGCATTTACCATTTGTTGCTCCAAAGACATATTATGATATTTATAAAAACGTAGAAATCCCTTCTAAAAATGCCATGCAAAGAGGGGAAACCAAAAAAGCTAACAAGAGTGCTGAATTCTATAAATACAAGACTAATCGTCCTTTTGAAAGACCTCAAGGTAAAGAAACATTATCTGAAAAAGATGCTCAAGACATTCGTAGAGCTTATATGGCTTGTGTAAGTTACACTGACACTCAAATTGGTAAAGTACTAAAGGCCCTCAAGGAAAATGGGCTTTCAGAAAATACTGTTGTGGTACTTTGGGGCGATCATGGTTGGCATCTTGGAGAGCATAATGTCTGGGGGAAGCACACGCCTCTAGAAAGCGCTCTACATAGCCCATTAATTATAAAAATACCTCAGCAACAAAAACGAGGCATAGCAACTAATGCTTTGGCAGCTTCAATTGATATTTATCCAACATTAATAGATGCATGTAATTTGCAAAATACGGCTACCTATCTCCCTTTGGAAGGCACATCTCTACTGCCTGTTATTAACAACCCTAATATTAAAGTTAGAGATGATGTGCTTAGTTTTTGGAGAGGTTCTGCGACGGTTGTAAACAACCAATACAGACTCATTGTGTCTGGCAATGCTCCTAAGTTTAATTATGAGTTATATGATCACAAAACAGATCCTGGCGAATTAAAAAATATTTCAGAAGAACATACAGCTGTTACCAATAAACTTATGGAATCATTAAAAAAGACTTACCCATCTGTTCTTGTAAAGCATAACAATTCTAATTAATTAGTTCTTTTTAAATATTTCATTTTTATCAACCGAAAGTTTAATTTCCTGCAAACACAAAGAGTAAGCACTCCCTACAGGTTTTGTTTGTTTTAAAAAAGTCTTATTATTTCTTTTTTTCTCCAGCATATAATTTGCAGAATAGCATAACCACATTGTTTTGCCGTCTTCACTAATAAACTTTGAAGGGATGTTTACAAAGTAGGCCTGGGGACCAAAATTCTCCATATAAGTTACTATATTCCATGGTCCTGTAATATTCGTCGATTCTAAGACATAAGTGTCATATTTTTTTCGAGTGGTCGTACCTTTATGTCCATTGGTAATACACATTAAATACTTATTTAGTGGCTTTACATAAGTCATGGTTACAATACCACAATAGTTATTCCACTCAAATACTGGCTTTATTTCTGAAAAATTTTTAGTCCATTTTTCACTTCCATCATTATTAAAACCACAAAAGTATTCGTACTTAGATCTGTTATTCATATTTTCAATAGAAGGTGTAACTCTAGCCATAAAAACAGCATCAGCTGAATTCCATGAATTATTAGATACTCGAGGTTTAGAATCTAGATTTAGAGATCCATGTCCAATTAAATATGCTTTTCCATCTGGAGAATGTTGCATGTTTTTACCAAAATCAACAAAATGAGGAGCTCCCATTTTTATAAAAGGTCCCTGTTTACCGGCTTCCAAATCTAATTCGTTTCTTGAATGTTCAGGGAACAATGGTTTACTTGGGGTATGTTTTGATTCTACCCAAGTTTTTCCATTATCAACAGAATGCCTAAACCCAACTAACGGCCCTTGAACATACCATCCATAGTTTTTTGCAATTTCTGGTTTTGGTTGATCTATAGTATAAGATCCGTAATACCAAACACCATTATACCATAAACTTCCACAAGGGTATCGTCCTTGATAAGGTAATGCTGAAGATTCAAATATTTTATAATCCTCTATCTCTAAATGCATGGGGTTATTCCCAACAATTTTTGCCTGTCCTCTTTTAGAGTTCCCTCCTGCTCCGGACCACACAAATTTCATATTACTTCCTATGGTACCGTCTGTCCAAGGTGAGTATAAATTACCATCTGATGCCCATGTAGGATACCAAGTATCTGCCTTGGTATAATTAGCAAATCTTTGTGTAAAAGCTAGGCTTTTTATTGATGAAGAATACGTTACAGGACAAGATTTAGGAAGCCTATCGTTCCATACCAAAAGTGAATCTTTAAAAGGAAGCTCTGTACTCTTAAAAGTCCAAATATCATTTTTAGTCTGTCCCCATAAAACTTGGGAAGTCATTAAAAGTAGTAAAACTATTTGTTTCATTTTTATGGAACTTTAGTTAATTCAAAGCTAAACCCGATTTTTTTAAAGTCCAAATAACACTATCTTCTAATTTCAAAGAATTTCCTTTTGAGATTACTTTAATACTATTATTTCCCTCTTTAAGTTGAATATCATTAAATACGATACTATTAATATCTGAAGTTAACTTTTGCGTTTTAATCTTCTTATCATTTACATATAAAGTCACTTTACTTAAGTTTGTATACACTTTTACAGACGTTTTTTCTTGAGTTCTATCTTTATGTCTTCTTTCGGCTATATATAAAACTGGTTTATCACTCCAATTCGCTTTGTAAAAATAAAAAGCATCCTTTTTTACTTTCCTGTCAAAAGTAATTAGCCCCTTATGGTTAAGGTTTCTTACTCCTCCACGATTCCATCCGGCAACAGAGAAATCGAACATATTCCAAACAAAAGAACTCCAAACAAATGGACGGTTTTTTATTATTTCCCAACTCTTCTCATGATATTCTGTTTGAAACTGCTCAGGGAAATACATGCCTTTGGGCTTCTCCAACTTATTTATATCTTGGTGTTGAATATTTCCTCCTGCACCATATTCACTAATGCTAATGGTTGTATTTGGAAATTTTTTATGGGATGAGTCTAGCCAATTTGAAAGCCCTTCAATAGCTGGCGTGTACCAGCCAAAATATTTATTCCATGCTTGCAAATCCGTAATTCCGCCCATAGTCGATACAATATCTCTATCACTAGCAGAGATGGTCAACCTGGTTTTATCTAATTCATGTGATAACTTCTTTAATTCTTTAGTTAAAACTACAGAAGGAGTCTTTTCTCCACTCCATGCACGTACTTCATTCCATAAGCCCCAAACAAATATGCTTGGATGATTATAGTTTTGTAAAATAAGTTCTTGTAATTGTTGTTTTGCATTACTTCCTTCTCTTCCGCTCCAATCATGAACAAATGGAATTTCTGCCCAAACTAAAATTCCTTTTTCGTCAGCCAGTTCATAGGTTTTATCAGAATGCTGGTAATGTGACAACCTTAAAACTGTAGCACCAATTTCATCAATAAGTTCCATATCTTCAACTAACTGCCCTTTATTCATGGCTGGACCAACGTCTTCTCGTTCTTGATGCTTACATACCCCATGCAAATTATAAGGTTCGTCATTTAAAATAAAACCTTTACTACTATCTATTTGGTATGTTTTTACACCAAATTTTTGAGTGATTTTATCAATAGTATTTCCACAAAACAACTGAACTTCTAAACTATATTGATATGGATTTAGTTTTCCATTCCAAAGTATAGGACGATCTAACTCCATATGGTTTGTGGCAATTAAATCTTTTCCAATCGTCTCAAACAACCTCTCGGCTTCACTCACAATCTCGCTTGCCTTATTTCTTATAATATATTTAATCTTGACTTCATTTAACGAAGATTGATTAGAAATATGGGTGCGTATTTCTAGCTTAGCTTTATTTGATTTTACCTCCGTAGCTTCAATAAAAACACCTGAAGATGCAAAATATGTTGGTGTTATATTGCATTTAGGTGTTGAAAACATTTGAACGGGCCTATAAATACCTCCATAATGATTGAACAAAGCATCGTCAACTGGAATCCGCTTAAAGCTAGGAGCGTTAGTTACATTTACAGCTAACACATTTTTTCCTTCAAATTTTATTTTATCAGTTACTTCAAAGCAAAATGCGGAATATCCGCCAACGTGCTTTCCTATTTTTTCACCATTTAAATAGACAATAGCTTCTTGACCTACACCTTCAAAGCGAATAAAAATACGCTCCTCTTTCATAGATTCTGGTACCTTAAGTATTGTTCTATACCATGCTTGTCCCTTGTAATACCCAATGCCTTTAATGGCATCCATGGAATAGCTATGTGGTACAATCACATCTTGCCAACTCAAATCACTTTTAGTCAATAGATGTCCTTGATTATCTATTCCTTTTGAAAATTTCCAGTGGTCTAATTTTACAAAACTTCTATCTTGTAAGGCGGGTATTTGAGCCGTTAAGCATATATAAGATAAAAAAATAGCTACTGTAACGACTCTTTTAAAAAAAATGTTCATCAATACTTTTTGGAGTTTAATTCAATTTGTTTAATAATAATAAAAATAAAAAATTACTGGGTAGAAAAACTCCAAACTTGACCTATAGTTTCACCTCCATTATTATCTTTCGCAATAACTTTCCAATAATAATCTGTTGAAGCATTTATATTTACGGTCAAACTATTTTCTTCTTGGTTATCTCCTTCTTTATTAACTGGTGGATTCTCTGTACCAAAGAAAACATCATAAGTTAAAGAATCATCATCTACATCATTAGCTTTCCAATTCAAATTAACTGTACTACCAGTTATAGTCGTATTCAAATCTGGTGATAAAAGTTCTGGTGCAAACGGTAAATGGTTTAAACCTCCATCTCCTTCAGTATAGAACTGATAAACAGAAGAGTAATCACTACTTAAGTTTTTACTATCTGTTGCTTTAACTCTCCAATAATAAGCAATTCCTTTATCTAAAGTTACTGTTTTATTGGTATTTGATACCGTAAAGGATTCATCTATAGCCGCAAATCCATTATCCTGCGAAATTTCCAACACATATGAAACCGAATCGCCATCAGGGTCTGAAGCAGCTTCCCACTGAAAATCCAAAACATTTGTAATGCACAATAAGTTATTTGTTGGATAAGTTAATGTTGACACCTTTGTTGGTGCTTGGTTTTCGGCCTGTTCACCCGAATCATCTCCTCCTCCTGAGCAAGAATATGTTAAAATGCCTGCGATTATTAAATATATTACATTCTTCATCAAACTAGTTTTTTATAATTTTAATATTGATAGGTTCATTTAATAATACTTTCGCAAAATAAATTCCAACTGGTTTATCTTTTAAATTTAAATGAACTTTACCTGATTCTATAGGATATACTTTTGAAGAGATTAACTGCGATTGAATATTATATACATTTACAGTTACCTGTTTTTCTTTAGTTGGTATCATATACTCCACCATTCCTTTTGTTGGATTAGGGAATGCTTTAATATGGCCCGAAAAATTAACGGTTTTAGTGAATGTCCCTTCACAAGACTTACTGGATTTTACTTGCATGACATCACCATGATTAACTTCTAAAGAGAAAGAATCAGAATACGTTTCATAAACCAATTCACCATTAACATCAACCGTAAAAGGCGCCGTTCCTTCTTCTATTTCAACCGAAATTTTGTTAGCATTATATGAAGATTTTCCTGTGATTTCTGATGATGATTCAACTTCTAACGTATAGCATTGACTAAAAGTGTTGCCTACAACAGAAATACACAAATCATAAGTTCCTGGAACAATATTTTCCAAGACCAGTTCTCTATTGAAACTTGTATTGGTACCGTTAAATGCAACTTCATAGTTTTGTTCTACATCTGCAACAATACTAATCTTTCCATTTTTTTTATCAGGGCAAGTTTCACCATTTACACCTATAGTAAATTGACTATCTTCAGCTGTTTTCTCTCTTACTTGCAAAAGCAAAACGTCTTCTGGATTCATTTCAAAATTAGCATCTAACTTTTCTCCTGTTAGAAGGTTCTCGCAAATTATGGCATTTGAAGCGCCTTTTAAACCAAGAGTTATTGATGCTTTGGTTTTTCCAATGTTAACTATAGATATAATTTCTTTATCATCTGAACTCGTATAAGCTCTCCACATACATCCTTTTAAACCTAAATCATTAGTTTCTGACAACGTAATATTTGGAAACCTTTGTTTTGTGTCGGCAACGTTTTTGGCTTTATTAGCAAAATCAGATACATCTGAAGCAGAAATAATCATGCCTCCACTGTTGGTGTTCAAAGTAGTACTTCGTGTTCTTCCGTACTCATCTTTTTTAAGACTCACGGCGTCTATAATAACGGTACCTCCTCCATCTAAATATTCTTGTAAAGCATTAAACTCCTCATCAGTAGCAAAATCAGTTTTATAAACTAGAATAGCATCCCAAAGCGAATTATTTTGCTTTCTAATAATATTTTCTGTGGCAAATCCAATAGAAAGACCATCAAAAAACAACGACTCATATAAATGAAACGTATCATCCATATTTCCGTCCTTATTGATTCCAGTTGTATTTGTATTAAATATTCTAATCGATTTTCTTACATTTTGAAGTGCGGCAATATGTTCAGAATGCGCATTCAAGTCAATAACAGTAGCCTCTAACGCATTAACTATTCTAGGCTGTTGATTATTTGATCCGGCATACCCGCTTCCTGCTTGAGATTTAATGGACAAATTACCATTTCCATCGTCTTGTCTAGCCCAAAGCCATGTTTGCACGACATTTAGTCCTTGAATATAAGCTAACCAATGAGCCATTCTAGCATAAGAAGGTTTTAGGTATAAATCTCTAAATCTGGTTGTTGAAAGAAAGTGTCCCTCTGAGTTAAAATTAATACTATTAGGGTTTACTGATTTGAAAAAATCATAAGACATACACATTTCTCTCCACTCAAAATTATAGCGTGACTCCCATTCTTGTTTTGGTCCCCACATATATGAATTATGAGAAGCTGCATCATTACCAATAATAGTACTAAGCTCTGTAAGTGCTTCAAAATCTAACCCATGGTCTCTTCTATTACCTGTCCACATACCAGGTATTAATTTAATATGCACTTTTGCTTCCGGGTCATGTTTATTTATTTCATCTTTCAAAAATTGATACCATTCAGTAACCCTATCCATGTTAAAGCGTTGCCAATCGTACCATTTAGGAGTACCTTTCAATGCTTTTTCAATAGGAATATCTATAGTTACGTCATTAAATGAAGGAAAACTTGTTCCCCACAACGTATTTAAGTTTGCTATAGAGGCATGTTTTGTTTGTAACCAAGATTTAAACTTTGTTATTGAATGCTCTGAGACAGGACCCGAAGCCCATACATCATTAGTTCCATCTTTTGTGGTGATAAAATGGGGTTCATTACAAAGCATATAACCTAAGTCTGTATATTTTTTGCCCTTCATTAAAGGTACTGTACCTTCCAAAAGAAAGCTTTGCATTTCACGTGCTCCAGGATTATCTATATCATAAGCTGTAAAGGTATCTTCACGCATTCTGAAACCTGGTCCATATTTTGTTTCTGCCCAACCCGGAACCCCTTTATGATTTAAAAAAATAAATCCAAAAGTACTATTAGTTTTACCGTTTATGTTATTCAGTAATGATGATCTAATTGACCCCGAATCATTAAACACATCTTGAGGTGTCATAAAAACACCATCTTTGTTTCCAAAAAAATCTGTTAGCTTTGGAATAGAAGGTTTCCAAGAATAATCATTCATAAAAACGGGTTTCCCTTGAAACAAAATTTGATTCCCACTAATAGAAACGTCGGCCCAATCTACTTTTGGACTTGGCTTTCTTTTAATTTCGCCACTAATCAATTTATTTGCTGTTGCAATGGCTTCATCTAACATTAAAATAACTTCACTTCGCTCAAAATCCGGAAGGTCATTTGCCAATGTAGCAGCATTACTTTTATAAATTGAGACTCTATCAAAATAGCCTGTATTAATTGTAATGTTATTTTCATCCCAATTGGCATATTCTAAAAACACCTGTGCAGTTCTTACTGTCATTTTCTCCTTCAAAACATCTATACCTTTAGTTTCTGCTTCATTAATTAAAGCCTCTAGTGCTGAAATTTTTTCCAAAGCGGTTTGTTCCAATTGAGCAAAACACGTATGTTGAATGCCCAATAAAACAACGAAAACAAATAAAAGTTTTTGTATTTTCTTTTTCATAGTATTTATTTAATTTTTAAGCTATTGATTTAAAATAAGAAAAATCAATAAATAATCTTTTTCACTTTTTATTACCTTATTTTAACTTAGAACTCATTTAGACTTTTTCAATTTGCTAAAAAATTCCTGTTTTCAGCTCTGTTTTTGTCTTTTTTTCCTTCCGTAGCTCTGCTATGCAACTCAAAAAAGTCTAAATGAGTTCTTAATAATATTTTCTACATCTTTAATAACCTGTAACACAATCAATCTTGAAAAGGCTGCCGAACAAACACGGCAGCCCAAAACTAATTAACTAACTCAAACACCATAACTAATAACTGTCTATGGTCTTTCTTCTAATAATATTAAGGATAAATCATCCCAATACATAATTTGTTCTCCTGTTACACCAGAATTATCTCCAGATGTTACTGATAGATTAATCTGTTGGCCACTAGGAATATTGCTACCTGCGGTAACTACTCTATTTATTTCAACCCATTCGCCTCTAGGCAAAGTCTCTAAGTCCCATGAAAATACACCAAAAGGTGATCTTGATGTACTAAAACCTTTCATCGTATTTCCTACTTCTAAATAAACTTGATAGGACATTAAATAACTCCCCGCTGGTATACCATTAGGGCTTGATAAACTATAACCTTGTAAAGTGATATTTCTATCAATTCCATTTGGGTTAGAATATCTTAAAGAAGCTACCCCTGATGCAAAATTTTCAGTATTTCTAAAAAAATACCTGTTAGGATCATTAGGCGCACCCGCCCAGTACCCATCTAGACCAGCTTTTCTTGTAATGTTACCTGTCGTAGCTGCTGTTTCAAACCCCCATTTAGGGTTGGTTAAAATATTAGCTCCTAAATTTATCTGTACATCAAAGGGTCCAAAATCTTGTAAAACTCTGGTATCAACAGATTCAATTACATTTCCCGCATAGGCTACTGTTATTTCGTCTGTATTATAAACAGGTTGAGAAAGTACTAAATCTATTTTCGTAGCATCTGAAGGATTAATTGTTGCACTCAATACCGGTATCTCTTGATCAAAACCAGCAGCTGTATTAACAACACGTACGGTAAAACTATCTTCTGCTCCAACAAATGGCTCTATCTCTCCAGTAACCCCTATTGTAATGGAATCATCGTTGTTTTGTATTATCCCACCTGCTTCATTATAAATAAAGGGTTGCGAAGAAGGGATTACCTCTATAACCAAAGGTATTAATTTTTTAACCCTTTCTTCTGGAAATTCATCCCCTTCTCTTATAGATGTCATATTACCTGCATTAAAACTACCAAGTGAAAAATAGCCAACAACATTTATCGAATCATTTGAGGACACAGGTTTCCCTTTGGTGTTAGTCCATGATCTTCCTGTTGGCCTATCTTCACTTGTCAAATCAATATAGGTTAGAGCATCTCCAGCTTCTACTTGTATAACTGGCCATGTATCTTTATCTTCAATTGAAATTTCTTCATCTCCAGAGATATTAACAATTTCGTTGTCATCTTTATCTAGGACTTTAAAAGCTGGTTTTAAAGGTCCAAACACATCAACAGTCCACACATTTTCTATAACCCAAACACCATTTTCTTGAAATGCAGGAATAGGAACAGCTCCTTGATAAGTTACAGAGTCTTTAAAGGTATTTCTGAGTTTTACTTCATTAATCCCTGTATTTAAAAATAACACATGTGCATCTGTATTTGTTGAGACCGTTCCTAACTTATCATTTACAAAAAGTGGTAGTGAATCATTCTCTCCAAATCCTGGATATAAATACTTATTTCCTTCCTCTATAATAAATTCATGCGACAATGCACCTTGTGATAAATCTCTAAAGCTCACAGATTTTCCTTGATTGACTACATAGGCATCACCAGGACGAATATTAGAAACCCATGTAGCATCCTGAAATGGCTCTGGCAAGGTTTCATCTTCACACCCAAAAACAAAAACAAGGGCGATTACTAATATTAAATATCTTAAATTTTTCATCTTATTTTCTAATTAATGTTTGGATTTCTCATAACTTCATTTAGTGGTATGGGCAGATAATCGTGAATAGTTGGATTGTAATTATTAGCGGCTTCATCATACTCATAATCTATAGTATTCAAACGAATATTTAAGTTAGCACCTGCCGGATCTGGACTTATCGATGAGTTTTGTCTGTTTCTAGTAGTACCATCCACTCTTTCAACGGTTGCCGACTTAGCGTAATAGGTTTCATTTGATAATTTATTAAAGTTATCTCCTATTATACCCCATCTTCTTAGATCATTCCAACGTATTTGATGTCCTTCCATCGACATCTCTAAAGGTTTCTCTATAAACATTAAACGCTCCATAAGACTGTCTTCATCATAGCTTTCTAAATCAAAAAGTGATCCAGCCCATTTAGGATTTATAGGTCCTAACAAACGAAGTGCCCATCTGTGTCTTACTGCATTTATATGCTCTAACGCTCCAGCAACATCTCCTGTTTTTATTAAACACTCTGCTTGCATTAGGTAAACATCTGCCAATCTATTTACTACTATATTTTTCCCTGAAGCTCTTGACCCTCTAGGATCTCCTCCTTCGCCAGTGCCTATATCATGATTTGTGTATTTTTTATATCTACCAAAACCCCAGCCATTATTTCCTAAAATGACTTTATTCCCAGTTAAATCTCCATAATAAGGAGAATGTGTATCATCAACAATAGCAATCATAGATGATGTCCTTAATGATACAGGACGAAGCGTTAAACCAGATGGAGAATCTGGATCTTCATAAAAATTTCTTTCATCTGAAGGATCCATTTGGTCTGTTTTATAAGCATTGATTAACCATGCAGGTAAGTTAGGTCCTTCATTATTAGTCGTTTTAAGCGCTAATTGATTTGTTAATACATTATCCTGCCATACACCTATATCTGTTCTGTAATCTCTAGTATAATTTAGTTCAAATATAGATTCAGCATTAAACTCTCCTGCTGTTGTAAATAATAGACTGGTATCTTCAACTAATTCATAACCGTAATCTGCTGTTACGTTATTTATAACATCATTGAAGTAAACCATTGCTGTTGTATAATCTTCCTTATAAAGGTAACTAGTACCTAGAATAGTGGCCGCTGCTCCTTTTGTAACACGTCCTAAATTCTGATTAGGGTTTTGATATCTAGCTGGTAAGTTTTCATAAGCATATTCTAAATCTGATCTAAAGAATGCAACAACTTCTTCTGCTGGAGACAATGGAAGATTAAAATCCTCATCCTCAACAGGAACACGATCTCTTATAATAATACTCCCGTTGTTATAAGCTGTGTGCAAATAAAAATGCATTAGACCTCTAAAAAATCTAGCTTGTCCCATCTGTCTTGTCCACTCTTCAAGGGCTTCTTCTCCTAATGTAGATTCTAAACGTTCAAGGGCTTCAATAACTTGATTTGCTCTAAAAGCAACCGTATAACATGCATCCCATTTATTTTGAACTAAACCACTACTGTTAGTATAGGTTTTCTCGTATAATATTTTAAGACCATCTCTATTTGTTACTGGTCTTCCAAAACCTGGCCATCCTTCATCAGACCTTAAAGATTCATCAAGAATAGATAGTACGTCTTCGTGTAACATACTGTTGTATGTTGCTGCTAAGCCCGTTTCTGTATCTTTTAAATTCTGCCAAAATACGCTTACTGAAAGTTGATTTGGATTTGTCTCAGTCAAGCTATCGTCATCACATGCTACTAAGCACATAATGAAAACTAATAATAATTGTTTAATATGTGAATTTTTCATGCTTTCTTAAAAATTTAAATTTAAACCTAGTAAATACTGTGAAGTGATAGGATAATTTCCTTTGTCTAAACCTCTAGCGCCAATACCACCTCCTACTTCTGGGTCATAACCAGTATATTCGGTAAATGTTAATGGGTTTTGTGCTGAAACGTAAAGCCTCAATCTAGTTAAGCCTATACGCTCAGTAAGTTTTTTTGAAAGACTATACCCCAAAGTTACTTGTCTTAAACGTAAATAATCCCCTTTTTCTAACCACAAGTCTGTATAACCTCTGTAATTAGGGTGGTTTTTAGAAATACCTCTAAATGTTGGTATATTTGAATTTGAATTGACTTCAGACCATTGGTAAACTAAATCTTCATGTCTACCAAATGCAAATGCAGAAGCTTTAGATCCGTTCATAATTTCATGTCCTAATGCCGCATACCAGTTCATAGACAAATCAAATCCTTTATAGTCAATATTCAAGTTATACCCTATTTCATATTCAGGTAAACCACTTCCTTTATATACCCTATCGGCCTCACTTATTCTACCGTCGTTATTGTTATCCTCGTATATTAAATCCCCCAATTTTGCTTGTTCTCCTAAAGCGTTATAAGCATCTAGTTCTTCTTGCGTATTTATCACGCCATTAGTAGTATATAAAAAGAAAGCTCCAGCCTCATAACCTTCTGCTAAGGCTGTAATGGTTGAAAAACCACCATCTTGACTTACTAGCCCATTATCGTTAGTAAGTATAAACCCGCTATCGCCTTCTATCTTAGTGATTTTGTTTTTATTGGTTGAAAATATACCATTCATTCTAAACCTTAAACCACCTATTTTCCCTCTATATCCAGCACTAACTTCTATACCTTTATTAGTCATATTACCAATATTCAAAGTTCTTGTAGCTCTACCACTTCCTCCAGCTGAACTTGGAGTTACTATTGGGAATAACATGTCTCTATTGGTTTTATCATAATATTCTGCAGTAAGGGTCAGTTTATTTTTGAAAAAGCCTAAATCTATACCTAGATTTGTTTGAATTGATGTTTCCCATTTTACATTACTATTTGCAAAACCTGTTTGAATAGCACCATTAACCAACTCATCTGAGCTTCCGGTGTTTATATTATTTGTTCCAAAAACATAGTCTATATTTGGTGTAATTGTAGCATCATAAGCATAATCGCTAAAGCTTTCATTTCCAACTTCTCCATAAGTTGCTCTAAACTTCGCACTACTTATCGTATTATTTATTGATTTCCAAAATGGTTCATCAGAAATATTCCAAGCTAAAGCGATTGAAGGAAATAGGTTTGATCTATTTTCTATACCGAATCTAGACGAAGCATCCCTTCTAACACTAGAACTTAGTAAATATTTCCCCTTATATCCATACTGCACACGTCCAATAACCCCTTGTATTCTATGGCGGAAATCAGGACCTGATCCTACATTAGGATTTTCGCTGGTACCATTAAGCACCCTTATTGAGTTATTTAAAACATTTGCTCTGGATGCAGAAAATCTTTCGGTATGATAATCTTCAAAGGTCATACCACCTGTAAATGTAAAATCGTGAGTTTTATCAATGTTCAAATTGTATGTAGCATAAAGATCTAAACTATAATTTTTTCGCTTTAGCGCATCATTTCTCACACTACTACTTGATGCTGGACTCAAATCCCTTCCATCTGGACTAAAGAATTGACGAAACGGATTAAATCGGTGTTCAAATTGATTGGTAGTAGAAAATCCAAACCTAGTAGTTAACCGTAGACCTTTTATTAGATCATAATTCAAACTTAAATTTGTCTGTGTTCTAACATCTTCTCGGTGTCTTTCGTTTTCAAAACTTTCTAACACCCAATTTACCCTGTTTGAATCATCACCAAGTGGCGTGATAATGTCTTCATCTGGACCAACTCCTAATAAATCTTGTCTATTGGGTTGATATCTAATAATTTGTCCCACTAGTACACCCGGAGTAAATTCTCTTTCTTCTGAAATAACAGAAACATTAGCTCTTACTTCAAGTTTTTTGTGTTTATAAGTGGTGTTAGCTCTAATATTAAACCTGTCAAAACTAGAATTGACTAAAGTTCCTTTATTACTAAATAAACCTGTTGTAACACTATAAGTTATATCATCTGTTCCTCCAGAAATATTCACAGAGTAATTTTGTGCTGGTTGATCATCAAGAACTATGTAATCAAACAAATCGGTATCATTCTGAAGCTTATTTGGTGATAAACCAATAATATCAATTTCATCATCAGGACGAACATTGGTTTGACTAGTCCTAGCGCCTGATAGCTCAAAATAAGTTTGTTGATTTGCATTCATTAAACGTGTCGTTTCACCGTTAAGTCTTTTAATACCGTAAGTAGCATTAGCTCTAACTGATAAGGAACCTGCTTTACCTTGCTTAGTTGTTATTAAAATAACTCCAGCAGCACCACGTGTACCATAAATTGCTGTGGATGCAGCATCTTTTAAAACATCTATAGACTCAATTTCATTAGGACTAATTCCAGGATCTCTTTCTTGTATTAATCCATCAACAACATAAAGCGGGGAATTACTCCCAGAAATTGTAGTGATACCTCTAATTAGAATTTCAGCTTGAGCTCCCGGTTGCCCTGAGCTAGAAATCACATTTACCCCAGCCAATTGCCCTTGCAATGCTGTACCTAAATCTGAAGTCACAATTTGCTCAATATCCTCTGCCTTAACACTCGATACTGCGCCTGTAACTTCTTTCTTCTTTACTTGCCCGTAACCAATTACAATAACTTCATCTAAATCTTCCAAAGAAGAAGACATTGAAACATTCATTTGATTGCCAACTACCTCTACATCCTTATCTTTCATGCCTAAATAGCTGAAACTCAAAATATCGCCTATCTTGGCGTTAATGGAAAAATTACCATCAAAATCTGATACGGCTCCTGTACTAGAACCTTTTACTATAACCGCTACACCTGGAATAGGCAACCCATCCTCTGCATTGGTTACAGTACCATTAATTGTTCTTGTTTGTGATTGTGCATTGACACAAAAACTTACGGAGAAAATAAAAGTAAATAGCCACAATTTAGCTAAAGACTTTACCCTCTTTTGTCTTTTGTTTAATCTCATTTAAGTATTAGTTTATTTAGTTATTATTATAAAGGTTCTTTTAAATAATTTTGAATTACTCAAAAACCCTTTAAGTATTTTTAGTTTCTTCCAACCTTATTTTATTAAAATAAAACGAATGATTGTGAGTAGTCAACATTCAATTTGAGGTGGTCAATTTCAAATGGAAGAAATTAAAAACATGTTTTAAAATTAGCTAATAATGGACATTAATGTTATATTTAACGGCTGTTTAACGGTATTTGTAACCGTTAATTTTTTAGCAAATTCTCATAAAAACCAAAACCAAATGCTTTCTAAAGAAAAAAAGCTACAGATTTGTGATAACATCACAAATAGTGACGTTTTTAAAAAAGCGCCTAAGAGTTCTGCCCTACTTAAATACCTCGTTAAATCCACTTTGGAAGGAAACTATTTAAAAGAAGACATTATAGATCTTGAATTTTTTGGAGAAAAAGATAATTTAAACAATTCAAGCCCTAGAATAAGGGTTAACATTTATAATCTCCGGAAAAAAATAGATAACTATTACGAAACCGAAGGTGCAAATGCCAGTTGGAGACTTTGTATTGATAAAGGACAGTATAGTGTAAGTTTTGAGAAACAAGATTTACGAAAAACGACGTTTAGAAATGTTAAATTAACACAAATACTACCTTATATTTTATTAATACTTGTGTCTCTTTTTTATATCATTTCAAACTCTAAATCTGAACCTCCAAAATTATGGGGCTCCTACTTTAAAAATGACAAAAAAAAGTCAATACTTGTTGTAGCCGATTTCTTTGGCATGCAAGGTAAAACTGTAACAGGTGGACATGGTTGGGTTAGGGATTACAATATTAATTCTTCAGAAGAATACTACGAATTAATTGAAGATAAACCTGAATTAAAAGAAACTATTCAACCGGCTCATTACTATTTTACAACAAGCATGGGAGCAGAAGCCACGCATTACATTTCAAAACTATTTTATAATCATAACTCTGATTTTGATGTACGATATACTTCTAATACTTCTGTAGTAGATTTGAAAAAATGGAACCTAATTTTTGTTGGGCCATTTCTAAACAAAGATAAGTTTATATCACTTTTTAATGACTTCAATCCTTATTTTAAGTTAGAAGGAGAAAAACTAATATTGGAGAGGCATCCAAAACTAAAGGACACCATATTTACTACATATTTTAAAGGTGAAGACAGAGATTTTTCAATAGTTTCCAGATTTAAAGGTCCTAATCAAAATGAATGTTTTTTATTCTTTTCAAATCATGATATAGGTGTAAAAGCGACTGTTGAACACTTTACAAATAAAGATTCTCTAGATGTTTTCAACAAAAAATATATGAATGAAAAAGAAAACTTTACGGCTCTTTATGAGGTTAATGGAAAAGAAAGAACAAATCTTGGTCTAAAAAATATAATGGTAGTGCCTTATTAAACCAAGACTATTTTTATCTAATCCTCTTCCTTTTTAGGGTTACTTCTTAATTCCATAAAAGCCTGGTTTTCTCCAACCAACTCTAATCTTAATGCTCTTACTTCTCTTTGTAACGCCTTCACGTCTGTAGGTAAATCATCACTATAGTCTTTTCGCTCCTGAATCATTACCATATCCTTATTAACCATTTTAGAATACTTCATATAATTCTCATCATAATACAGCGGTATTCTTATTGGTTTTGATTCAAAAGTTATTTCGTCCGATTCTAAGCCATTCACATAGGCTTTTACTTTTATAGTTCCTGGTTGAGTTGATGCTCTAATTAATGCCGTAGCAATTCCAAAAGATGATTTAGCTGGGTTACCAAAGTTTTTAATTCCCCCAATAACCTGAGCGGGTCCCTCAACCTCAAAGTAAACATACTCTTCGGCCAATACTTTCTTTATACCTCTCTGATCAACTATAGTTGCTCTGATAGGCACAAAATCAGAACCATCTGCTATTAAATCTAAGCCTTCGTCATCTATACTTAATTTTAGTTTTTCTGAACGTTGGGCATATACCTTTACTTCTTCTATGACCTCTTTGTTATTAACAAAACCTTTAGCTATCATTTTTGCAGGTAAACTTCTTTCTTCTTTAGTTCTATGTTTTAGCTGTTTCAAATTAAAAACATCTTTAAAAACAAAGGGTGGGTGAGGTAAACCACTATATATAGAATCTTTAGAAGGTTTCATAGTACCATAATCCTTACCCATCCATGTTAACTGTATTTCATCACAATTACTGTAAATAATGATGTCCTTAGAAGATAACTGGGTTAATTCATTAACGATATAAAGCATTGGACCTGTGCTAATTCCTTCAAGTTTATAGTTTGGATCATACTGGCTTTGATACAAATAATAGGTATAACGCGGCAACCTGGCAACGTTTAAATGTCCTCCCCAAAAAGGGTCTGGATGATACCCTCTTTGATGATCTATACCAGCCCACATAGCTCCTCCAATACGTATCTTATCAGTCTTAAATCTTGCTGACAGTTCTTTAGCTTGCCGCAATGATTGATCTATCATGGCTTTTTCTCCCCACTCTCTCTTCACCCTTACTACTGAGTTTTGGGAGTACCAATCATCCACTTCATAACCATCTCCAAACTCGCGGTTAAAAGAGTTTACTTTTTTATCATGACCATGATAGTATACATCTAACCCACCTTTTTTAGCTTCTTCGTAATCTGTAACCGTAAACATGCCAGGGAATGGATATTCGGAATGCGCCACTTTATGCATATTATTCATAACATGCCCAGGCTGTGAGGGTGTTTCATTTAGCGCTGTTTCCCAAAGCAAGATTGATGGTCTGTTTCTATCTTTTCTTACTAAATTACGGGAGTCTTCATATAGTCGGTCTTCAAATATTTTTTCTTTGAAATTAAAAAAATGCCATCCAGGATTAGCACTGGTGGTGATCATACCTAGTTCATCACAAGCATCATAAAATGCATCGTCTTGAGGATAATGGCCTACTCTTATAATGCCACTGCCACCTTCCCTGAGCAGTTTAACATCCCTATAATGCGACGAATTTGGTAAGGCATTCCCAACATATACATAATCTTGGTGACGGTTAACTCCAATTAATTTTTTCCCAATATATTTCTTATTAACAAATAAGCCTTCTGGTCCTTTCATTTCATACAAACGAATACCTATCCTGGTTCGCATTTGGTCAACGACTTTTCCATTTACCAAGATATCTGTTCTTAGATAATGTAAGTAAGGATTATCAGGGTACCATAAACGTACATCATTTACTGTAAATCGCTTTTTTAATTGCTTACTTCTATTGGGCTGTAATTTAATGTGCTGTTCTACTGTTTTAAGAACCTTCTTATTCGCATCTTCTAAGCTAGATTTTACAGTAATAAGTTGCAATCTATTCGTTTCGTTAACTACTTCTGTTCTTACTTCTAATTTTGCTATATTTTCATCTACATCCAAAGTCCCCACAAAAACACCACCTCCAGCAACTGTATTACTTAACTCTGGCAATGTTACATGTATATTATTTGTTTTTATTAAAAAAACATCTCTGTAAATACCACCAAAATAGCTAAAGTCTAACCCTGATTGATTTTTACCTGGGGGATACAATTTACTATCACTGTTATCCGCCATTACAGCAACAATATTCTTCTCGTCTTCATTTAAAAAATCTGTAGCATCAATTGCAAAAGGCAGGTAACCTCCATAATGTTCAGCTACCTGCTTGCCATTAATCCACACTCTTGCTTCTCCCATGACAGCTTCAAAGTACAAGAATACTTTACCTTTTAAGTCTTCTTCTGCTACAGCAAATTCTTTCCTGTACCAAGCTTTTCCTTGATAATTTCTACCGCCACTAGCATTTTCAGGCAATATCTCTAATCCATGTGGCAGATTTACTCCTATCCAATTTGAATCGTCAAAATCTTTAGTTCCAGCAGCTTCTACATCTCCTTTATAAAAACGCCAACCTGGATTAAAGTTAAAAACCTTTCTATTACTATTCTCCACTTCAAAAAAGCCAGCTGTAGAAAATGATTTCTGACAGTGAGCTTCATTTGAACCTAAGAACAGTATCATAAAAATTAATTGAACTAATACAGGTTGCCTCATTTTATACACTATTTTGATTTTTCGAATCTCAAATATGAATTAAACTCTTGTAAAAAACAACTTTCAAGCACTCTATACCGTATTTGTAACTGATAAGTAACGGTTAAAAAACGGAAATTTCCTTATGTTACACATAAAACTTCTGTATATTTACGCGCTGAAAAGCGCACGTGGCGGAATTGGTAGACGCGCTGGCTTGAGGGGCCAGTATCCGTTTAGGATGTGGAAGTTCGAATCTTCTCGTGCGCACAATAATATTTATACCAAACTCATTTCTTGTACATTAAATTCAATAATGCTGTTTTCTGTTTCTTTAACAAATAATTGAACATACAAACTTGCTAAATGGTTTTCCCAATTTAGTTTCTTCTAAAAAGTCTTCTTTTACGGTTACCTATACTATGATTGTGAGGGGCATATTATTTAGATTGTAAATTGATGACCTCCAGTAACCAATAATGCGTTTATTTTAGTCTTTATTATATCGTTTCTTAGATTTAAAAGCCCTTAACTTTTTAAAGGTTTTGTTAAGGGCATTACCAAAAGTTGCAATTAATCTATTTCCCTGGTTTTTCAAACATTGTCTTATCGACATGCACACCAAAGGTTATGTTCTTCCAATTTGTTATATAATACTTTTTACCAATTACATTTCCTTCCCAATCTGATTCTATATACTTTCTTTTGGTTGGAATTTTAATCCCATCTACAGTTTCGTAATCGAATGTCATTAAAAACGGATCTGTAATTCCAAAGCCAACAACTGTGAAGAGAAATTGCTCTATTAACTTCGTTTTTTTGTTAACATAGATGATGTAGGTATCTTGTCCATCTCCTACATGATCTCCAAAGGTGATCTTAATACGTTTATAGTCTTTGCCATTTACCTTTTGGTCTGCTAATAGTTCTTGATTTACGCCTTCATCAAGTAACTTGTAAAACATGGCGAACCAATAGTAGTTTGTTTTTCTTAAAAAACGTGCGACTCCGTTGGCTTGTTCATCATTGGATACTTTCCCATCAAATGTTACCCAAGCATCGGTTCCGTTATAACCTTCTACAACTTTACCATTTGCTCCTGTAAGGGTATGTGTTGAGTAAGTTGCGTAAGAGCGCTCTCCATCAAACAAATACGTTTCTTTTCCAACTAATGTTATAGCATTTTCTCCTTTTGGAGCTCTATATTCATAATCATAAGTTACACTTCCTTTATTGTAAAAGTTTTGTGATCCTCCTATAGCTTCTATAGATTGTGCTATAATTTCTTTTGCTGTTTGGGCTGTTGCAATTGTTGATGCTATAACTACTGCTAATGTGAATATTACTTTTTTCATTTTTCTAGGTTTTAATTATTGTTAAGTTTTATGAGTTAGATATTATTTTTAATCTAATGCGTTTATTTCCATTTGTTACTACTTATGGCTATACATTACAAATAATAGACCGTCCGTTTATTTTTATTATAAAAAAATAAGTTTTAACTAATTACTTTTGCCTTTTTCTTTATGAATGTCATATTTATGTTTAAAAACTGATCTAATGGTGAGCTACTTCTTTCTACTTTCATTCTGCCTAATGCCCCATTAAAACCATCAAACAAATAATTCGCCAAATGCAGTGCTTCAATAGTATCTATGATCTCTCCTTTTTCTTGTCCTTTTTCTATAAAAGATGCCAAACCCTTACTCCATCTGTCATAAACGCCAGAAATGGCATTTGATACTGGGTCTATAGTACCTGCAACTTCCGTACTCAGGTTTCCTAATAAACAACCTACTTTAAAATCTTTTTCAGTATACCATATTATATATATCTTGAAATGATTCTTAATACGCTCGTAATGTGATAAAGATTCATCCGAAAGGTTTTTTTCAAAATCCTTACCTATTACTTCTTCAAAACGAGCAATCGCTTTAATAACAAAATCTTCTTTACTTTCAAATAAATGATAAAAAGATCCTTTAGGCATTTCACATGCTTTAAGAATATCTCTAATCCCAGTATTGTGATAACCATTAAGACGAAATAATTCTATTCCTTTTTCTAAAATGTTATTTATATCGTGTTTTGCCATTATTAGACCGATCGTTTACAATGCAAATATATAATAATAGACCAGTCGTTTCAAAACAATGAATGTTAAAATTTTATTAATGGATTTATGTTGTGTACAATCCAACCAATGGATATCATTTTTTATCGCCATCCCTAGGTAAAAAATTATTGAAGTTTAATCTATAATTATAATAAAATGTCAATTTTTTTTCCGTTAAGAAGCAACCTAATTTTTACTTATAAAAACAAACATTTTAGGAAAAAGCAAACACTTTATTATCTTCTCCTTTTTGTATATTCGTTTTCGAGGTGAAACCTTATTTTAAAAGATGTTTTAATAATACCCATATAAATGGATTTTAAACCAAAATTTATTAATTTCAGAAAGAAAGTCGAAGCGAGTTTTCAAAGACAAAAGTTTATGGAATTAATCCAAGCTAAATTAGTTGACGTGAAACCTGGCTATTGCGAAATTCAAATACCTTATGATTCTAATTTAACACAGCAACATGGGTTTTTCCATGCTGGCATTATAAGTACTATAGCTGATAATGCTGCTGGTTATGCTGGTTTTTCTTTAATGGAAGAAGATTCATCCGTTTTAACTGTCGAATTTAAATTAAACCTTATGTCTCCAGGTGATGGTGATCTATTAATTGCTAAAGCAAATGTTTTAAAACATGGACGTACATTAACAATTTGTAGATCTGAAGTTTTTATTAGAAAAAACGGCATAGAAAAAATTTGTGCAGCTTCACAAACGACTTTAATTGAGCTGAAGAACAAGCCAGATAAAAAACAAACCGTTGCCAATAAACAATAAGTCTTTTGGAACTTAATTTATTTAAAATGTCACGTTTTTATCACACTATTTGTCATCCTAGAATAGAACATTAAAAATTTAACATTGAAAAATTACCAGAACATATTATTCCCTTATGCTTATAATATTTTGGGCTCTGTTGAAGATGCTAAGGATGCCATACAGGATGTTTTAACCAAACATCTTTCAATTGACAAAGACCATATAGAAAATGATATTGGTTACTTAATAAAATCGGTTATAAATCAATCTATCAATATAAAAAAGAGACATAGTAAAATAGTTAGTAACAGGTTATGGCTACCTGAGCCTTTATCTACCGAAACGGCTGACAATAATATTGACAGGGAAGAAATCATATCATATTCCTTACTTGTTCTTTTAGAAAAATTAACAGCAAGAGAACGTGCCGTTTTTATCTTAAAAGAAGCTTTTGATTATTCGCATAAAGACATCTCAAAAAACATTAACATTACCATTGAAAACTCTCGAAAATTATTGAGTAGGGGAAAAACTAAGTTAGCTAATTACCAAACAACAACCCTTAGTCATTCTGCTCCCTTACCTTCTTACATGGAAAGTTACATTAAAACAATTAAAAATGGGGATGTGAAACGTTTGGAGAAAATGCTTTCTGAAGACATTTCATTACATGCAGATGGTGGAGAGCACATTAAAGTTGTAAGAGAGTTAACAATTGGAAAATCTGCCTCTTTAAAGCTATTATTTTATGTATATAAAACTTATCTGGAATTATTATCGATCAAGATCACACAAATTAATCATCAACCAGCTTTATTATTTTATAACGAAGATTCTTTAATTAATTGTCAGGTGTTTGATTTCGAAAACAATAAAATAAAAAGCATATTTTCTATCGTCGACCCCAATAAAATAAAGAATTTCAGTTTTTGACACAAAGGTTGAAAACCGAAATTCTTTATTTAGATTCCCGTTCCTGTCTGCCGACAGGCAGGTCCACGGGAATGACAACTTCAACGGAAACCCCGAGGTTTTGCCTCGGGGAATTCTTTTCGATTAAAACAACTTTTTTAATAGACCTGTCACGTTTTCCTTATCTGTTTTGTCATTCTATTGAAATTAAAAAAATCAATAAATGAAAACATTATTAAGAATAGATTGTAGTTCCAGAATTAAAGGATCACATTCCAGAACATTAGCTGATTATTTTGAGGAACATTGGAAGACTGCTAATCCTAAAGGCACCATTATTTACAGAGATTTAGCAAAACAGGCGTTACCCCACATACAAAACAATACGATTGAAGGGTTTTACACGCCTATTGAGTATATGTCTCCTCAAATTAAAGAGGCTACCGCTTTATCTGATGAATTAATAGAAGAATTAAAATCTGTAGATGAAATTCTAATTAGTAGTCCTTTATATAATTTGAATATTCCCTCTAACCTCAAAGCGTATTTAGATCAAGTGGTAAGAATTGGACATACATTCAATATTAATGAAAAAGGTTATTATGGTTTATTAGAAGGTAAACTAGCCTATCTGGTTACAGTTAAAGGTGGTGTATATAAAGGTACTTTTATGGAACCATATGATTTTCAAGAACCTTATTTAAAAGCCATACTTGGACATATGGGTATAAAAACTCAGGAATTATTTTCACTTGAAGGATCTACAAATCAGCAAACCTTAGAACAAAATAAGGTCATAGTAGAAAACACCATTGATCAATTATTCAATAAATAAAACAA
The DNA here is from genome assembly GCF_030540775.2 of Flavivirga abyssicola. Taxonomy (GTDB): domain Bacteria; phylum Bacteroidota; class Bacteroidia; order Flavobacteriales; family Flavobacteriaceae; genus Flavivirga; species Flavivirga abyssicola. Next base: position 67,825 of record NZ_CP141266.1, read on the forward strand.
AATATGATGATTGCAAAAGAAAATTATTTTGAAGATGAATTGGAAAATAATGCATCCATAATTAAAGCTAATGAAGGTGAAAAACTGGAATTAAATACTATTTCAATTACATTTAAAGTTACTAGTAAAATCTCTAACGACCAATTAGGTATTTATGAGATTTCCCTCCCTCCTATGGCCATTGGTGCAAAACTACACTATCATAGGTTTATGGACGAAACCTTTATAGTAAATGAAGGTTTTTTAACCATTCAAGTTGCCGATAAAGAATATAGTGCGGAGCCAGGAACCATTGCTTATATACCTCGATTTACCCCGCATGGATTTAGAAATGATACGAATGAAACTGTGAAATTAACATTGGTTTTTAATCCATCTCAAAAACGCGAAGGCTTTTTTAAAGGTCTATATGAAACATTAAACGACGTTCTTATTGATCCAGAAAAGTACTTAAAACTATATAATAAATACGATAGTTTTCCTGTAGACACTTCTAATATGATACCAATAAGAGAGTAGAAAAAGGGTGAAACTAAAAAGCCTTTATAATTTGATTTGTCAGGTTGAGCCAGTCGAAACCAATATTGATTATCAGTAATCTAAATATATTTCGACAAGCTCAATATGACATCGAACTTACTTTTTAGCCTCATTTTTGATTTACTACCCTCAATAATTAGCTATCAACCCCACTTATTTATACTAAAATTTGATTAGTTTTTAAATTTTTTAACGCTTTGTCGATTAATTTATGTAATTTTGTTTAACTTAAATTAAAAATTAATGAACAATATCAAGGTTAACTTTAGTATAAAAGACTTAGAAAACCTTACAGGTATCAAAGCTCACACTATACGTATTTGGGAAAAACGTTATGATTTATTACGCCCAAATAGGTCAGACACCAACATTCGAAATTATAGCCTAGCTAGTTTTCAAAAGCTATTAAATATATCATACTTAAATAATAACGGATTAAAAATCTCAAAAATTGCTAATCTAAAAGAAGAAGAAATCCCTATTAAGGTAAGAGAAATTGCATCTCGAGCTAAAGTTGAAGATCATGCTATCAATGCATTAAAAATGGCCATGATTAATTTTGATCAGGTACTATTCTATAGCACCTATAACAATTTGCTAGAAACGAAATCTTTTAGTGAAATTTTCTATACGGTCTTTTTACCTCTTTTAAATGAAATAGGGCTTCTGTGGCAAACCAATACCATTACGCCAGCTCACGAACATTTTTTATCTATCCATATAAAACAAAAGATTCTCTTAAACACTGAGAGATTACAAATTTTAGAACCTAAACCTGTTTCTAAAACCTATGTCTTATTTTTACCTGATAACGAAATTCATGATATTGGTCTTTTGTTTATCAATTATCAATTAAGAAGTAAAGGCTACCATACTATTTTTCTTGGTGAGAGTGTTCCTATGGAAAGTCTTACAGATTTATTAGAATTTTTTGATGAAATTACCTTTATATCTTACTTTACAGTTCATCCCCCAGAACAAGAGATTCCTGATTATATTAATAAATTTAATGAGACACTATTAAACAAAGAAAATACAAAGTTTTTATTGCTGGGTAAAAAAGTGTCTGATTACAACCTTTCCGATCTTCCAGAGAAAATAAGTATATTTAATTCAATAGAAAATTTAGTTAAAGACTTATAAAGGTTTTTATTTTGTTTAACTTTTAACTATATTTGTTAAACAATATGAAATCAACTGCAAATATAATAGGTTCTGGGTTTTCGTCTTTAGCTGCTTCATGCTACTTAGCAAAAGCTGGATATGATGTTACTATTTTTGAAAAAAACAAAACCATTGGAGGGAGAGCCAGACAACTTATAAAAGATGGGTTTACTTTTGATATAGGACCTACATGGTACTGGATGCCTGACGTTTTTGAACGTTTTTTTTCAGATTTTAACAAGTCCCCAGATGACTATTATTCTTTAGAAAAATTAAATCCTGCCTACAGTGTATACTTCGGTAAAGATGATTTTATTACAATAGAAGACACCTTAGAAAAAATAACTGTTGCTTTTGAAAAGGAAGAGTCAGGAAGCTCTAAAAAACTTAAAAAGTTTATTAATCAAGCAAAAAGTAACTATGATATAGCTATTAAAGATCTGGTTTATAATCCGGGTGTCTCTCCTTTAGAATTAGTAACCTTTACAACGCTTAAGAAGTTTGATCAATTTTTTAGCAATATAAAAAGAGACGTAAGAAAAGAATTTAAGAATAAAAGACTTGTAAAAATTCTAGAGTTTCCTGTTTTATTTTTAGGTGCTAAACCTAGTGACACACCTTCTTTTTATAGTTTTATGAATTATGCCGATTTTGGATTGGGTACATTTCATCCCAAAAAGGGTATGTATGAAGTGATTCTGGCTATGGAAAAACTGGCTAAAGAATTAGGAGTCACTATTAAAACCAATGCTCCGATAGAAAAAATTGTTGTAGAAAATGGAGCATACAAAGAGCTTGTTTCAAATGGAAAAACATATACGTCTAACATCGTTGTAAGTGGTGCTGATTATCATCACACCGAAACGCTTTTAGATAAGTCATATAGGCAATATTCAGAAAACTATTGGAACAAAAGAACATTTGCACCTTCTTCCCTCCTATTTTATGTAGGGTTTGATAAAAAGTTAAAAAACGTCAATCATCATACGCTCTTTTTTGATGTTGACTTTGATGTTCATGCTGAAGCTATTTATGATCATCCGAAATGGCCAGAAAATCCGTTATTTTATGCCAGTTTTCCAAGTAAAACAGATATAAATTCTGCTCCAGAAGGAAAAGAGGCTGGTATTTTTTTGATTCCATTAGCTCCTGGATTACATGACACGCCAGAGTTAAGAGAGGCTTATTTTGATAAAATTATAAACCGTTTTGAAAGTTTAACCTCTCAAAATGTAAAAAAACATATTATCTTTAAAGAGAGTTTTTGTATTAACGATTTTATTAACGATTACAATTCTTACAAAGGAAATGCATACGGAATGGCGAATACGTTAACGCAAACGGCTTTTTTAAGACCCAAATTAAAAAGTAAAAAAGTAAAAAACTTGTTTTTTACTGGACAATTAACTGTACCTGGTCCTGGGGTTCCTCCCTCATTAATATCTGGGAAATTAGTAGCAGATTTAGTAACAAAATACCATCACTAATTATGAAATTATTATTTGATACAGTCTCTTATAATTGTAGTAAGCTAGTAACAAAAACATATAGCACGTCTTTTTCCTTAGCTACAAAAATGCTTTCTAAATCTATTAGAATGGATATTTACAATATTTACGGCTTTGTTCGTTTTGCTGATGAGATTGTTGATTCTTTCCATGACTATAATAAAGAGCAACTATTTAATAAATTTTCTGATGATTTAGAACTTGCACTCAAAGACAAAATTAGTTTAAACCCTATACTTAATTCTTTTCAACATACATTTCACAAATATAGTTTAGATAAAAATTTAGTAGATGCTTTTATGAAAAGCATGCGTATGGATTTACACAAAACTAAATATCTTACAGAAGAAGAGTACAGAGCTTATATTTATGGATCTGCCGACGTTGTAGGGCTTATGTGCTTAAAAGTTTTTGTGAAAGGGGATCATATTAAATATGAAGCGCTCAAAGATACAGCTATGTCTTTAGGGTCTGCTTTTCAAAAAGTAAATTTTTTAAGAGACCTGAAAGCTGACCATGATGATTTAAACAGGACTTATTTTCCTAAAACGGATTTAAATAATTTAGATGAAACTGCTAAACAAAATATTATAGATGATATAGAAGTAGACTTTGCAAGGGGTTTAAGCGGTATAAAAAAACTACCTATAGAGGCCAAGTTTGGTGTTTTTATGGCATATAGGTACTATCGTCAATTATTAAAAAAATTAAAAAAGACGCCTGCTTTACAAATAAAAAATACCAGAATACGAGTTTCAAACCCCAAAAAAATAGAGCTTTTAATGCGGAGCTATGTAAAATATCAATTAAATTTAATGTAATTTTATACTATGCATACGGTATACTGGATATTAATTTTTTTAGGAACTTATTGTTTTATGGAGTTCATGGCCTGGTTTACACATAAATATGTGATGCATGGTTTTTTATGGTCTTTACACAAAGATCATCACAAAAAAGATCACGATAGCTGGTTTGAGAGAAATGACGCGTTTTTCTTATTCTATGCTGTTGTTAGTATTGTCTTTTTCTTGCTATGGAAATACACAAGTTTTTGGGCAGGTTTACCAATAGGTGTAGGCATATTTGCTTACGGCTTATCTTATTTCATCGTGCATGATATCTTTATACATCAGCGTTTTAAGTTATTTAGAAATGCCAATAATTGGTATGCCAAAGGTGTAAGACGTGCCCATAAAATACATCACAAACATTTAGGCAAAAAAGATGGAGAATGTTTTGGAATGCTGTTTGTCCCCTTTAAATACTTTAAAAAGTAATAGATGGATTATTTATATCTGTTACTAAATTTCGGGTCTTTATCTGTTCCTTTTTTATTTAGTTTCCATCCTAAGCTAATGTTTTACAAACGCTGGAAATCTTTATTTATAGGACTCTTAATAAGCATGGCTATATTTATTCCCTGGGACATTATCTTTACTATAAACGGTATTTGGGGATTTAATCAAGAGTATTTTCTAGGTCTTAAGATATTTTCTTTACCTATAGAGGAATGGCTTTTTTTTATTTGCATCCCATACGCTTGTACTTTTACACATTATGCGTTATTGTATTATTTCCCAAATCTAAAATTACCACGGGCAACAACTAAAACGATTAGCTACTTACTTATATTTTTATTATTAATACTTTCAATTTATAATAGTAATAAATGTTACACATTTATAAATTTTGTGCTCGCCACTATTTTAATTGCTATTGTAATAAATAAGGATCCTAATTTATTAAGCAGTTTCTACTTGACATTTTTAGTAATGCTTATACCCTTTTTTATAGTAAATGGTATATTAACTGGCAGTTTTATTACTAATGAAGTAGTTTGGTACAATAATTCGGAAAACTTGAATATTAGATTATTTACAATTCCAATTGAAGATACTGTATATGCATTTTCCCTTATTCTCTTGAATTTATTTGTAATGACTCGTTTTGAGAATAAAAGAAAACTTTCTATTTCAGCAAGTCATCTATAGCGCTTCTAACCGTATCACTATTCCAATTCGCAGCACCATTTTTATCAATTATAATATGGCCTTGAGTATCTATTAAAAATGTTCGTGGAATACTTGTAACATCAAAAGGTTCTGGATACTTAGTTAATGGGTTATATACTTTAAACGTGTAATTGTTTTTATTTAAAAACTGATTGATAGTAGAGTGATCTTCATTAGAAACAAAGACAAATTCAATTTTATCCTTATAATCATTATAAAGCAATTGCATGCTAGGCATTTCTGCTATGCAAGGTGGACACCAGGTTGCCCAAAAATTCACTAAAACAACACGTCCTTTTACTTGTTCAAAATTTAAAGTTCCGCCTTGGTCATCTTTAAGTTTCCAATTATAATCTGTTAGAACTGACTGTTTTTCATGGCTAACTATTGATGGGCTAAAAAGTGCCAGCCCTTTATGTAATAGTGTTTGTATTGGTTGACGTGTTTGTGGAATGATCAAAATAGCAATAATGACTAGGTATATAAGATTCTTTAAGCTATTTTTTTTTCTTCTTCTTAACATATATAAAATAAAAGGCACAGTTTCTATGTCGAAACTGTGCCTTAAATCTAACAAAATTATGAAATTAATTCATTTATCTAATGGCCCATCCTGTTGGGAAAGAAGCTGAGCTATATGTAAGATCATGAGTAGCAGGAGCTGTATCTTGTCCTATCATACCTACTAAAGGTTTTAAAGTAAAAGGTGCAGGAGAATTATCTGGATCTGGCTCTACAGAGATAACTGCTGTAAGACCTCTTACATCTAATGGAAACGTAAACCCTGCTGGTGCATTGTTAAAAAAGTCCTCTCCAGGTACTGGAGGTCCAGCATTATTTTCTGTTCCACTAAAATCATTAGAATCATCTACTTCAGTAAAACCTGTAAACGTTCCTGTTGTTAATGGTCCAACACCATCTACAACTACCCATCCTTCATATTTCCATCCGGCAGGTAACACAGGCAATCCTAAACCGGCAGTTGGAGGTCCCGCAGCTTGTGGGGTTCCGAACCAAATACCGTTTTCATCATTACCGTTATTACCACTTCCTGGTGCTTCATCTGTTGGAGTTCTTAAAAATGATGTTCCCCAAGAAGCACTAAAGTCACCTACTACGGCTGTATTAACAGGAGCTCTATCTCCTGAAAAATCACCTACTAAAATTTTTGTATCTGCAGGCGTTGCTGCCGCTGTTCCTGTTTCTCCTGCTGGTTCAATTGATAATACAAATGTTGTTGCATTTTCTAATTGAGTGGCATCTACTGTAAAAGATTGTGGGAATGTAACCGAACTAAACGTTCCTGTTGAAACTGGTGCGCCATCTACAATTATCCAGCCTTCATAAACGAAATCGTCACCTAAAGGATCTAAACCATTTAAATCTAAAGTTAAACTAGCAGTCGATGGTCCGTTATTATCGTCATCATTGCTGCAAGAACTAGCAAATAATCCTATTGCTAATACTGCAACTATAAACATTTTTTTAATCATTGTCTTTTTTATTTTAAAATTTTTAATACTTCAAAATTAAAGCACACAGATTTTATAAAATGTTAGCTATCTAACATTAAGCAATATTTTTATGAATTCTTATTTCTTTTCTAGTAAATTGAATCACGTTTTCTTCTTTTAATTCGTTTAAAAGTATATTTAACGTAGGTCTGGAAGTACCTATTAAAGAAGCAATATCTTTTTGTGTATAAGGGTGATGAATCACTTTATCGCCTGTTTTTTCACAATCGTATCCATAGTCTGAGCATAACTCATCTAAAAATTCTATAAGGCGTGTTTTCGTATCTTTAAATAGTAGTAATTGTAATCGTCGTTCTAATTTTTTTAATTTAAAACCGATGACTTTATATACTTTAAAACTAAAGGTTTGATTATTTCGCATTAAATCATGCATAGTATCAACGCCTATAGGGCAAATACTGGTAGTATTGTCGATTGATTGAGCGAATTCCTCGCGTTTAGATTCTCCAAGGATAGCAGTTTCTCCAAATAGTTCGCCACGGGTTAAAATGGCTTTAACGACTTCGTCCCCTTCTTCACTATAATACCCTATTTTAACTTTACCCTTTTCTATAAGATATACTTTGTTTGCAGAGTCTTCTTCAAAGTATATATAGTCTTTCTTTTTGTAGGCATCAAAATCGTGATTCGCTTTGTAAGCTTTAAATTTGTGGGGACAAAGCACCTTGAAAAGATTGACATCATCAAAAAACCAAAGTGATTTCATTAATTTATTATTTTTTGTTATCTTATTTACAGTCGGGGGCAACTAAAAAAGCTTACAAAATAGGTATAAAAAAAACCTCCTTGTGGAGGTTTAAATTTATTCTTCTTCGTCTGATGTCGTAGTATCACTTTCTTCTTCTGAATCTGAAAAATCCAGCATATCATGTTTTTGTAGTAAATTATACCATTGTACTACTTTTTTAATATCGCTTGCATATACCCTATCTTCATCGTAGTCTGGTAATACATCAAAGAAATATTCTTCTAACTTATCCTTACTATCTTTAGGCTTTACAGAAGCTTGCTCGCCATTTTCTTTTTTCTTAATACGTTCAAGAACTTGCTTTAATGGTACTTCTTCTGCCAAAGTATAGATTGCTATTTCACTTAAAATGCTAATGTTATTTTGTACACTTACAGAAATACGTTTGTTATCTATTAACGATTCTGCTACAAAACCACCTCGTGTTTGTGCTATTAATTTATATAATCCTGGTTTTCCACCTATTGATAGTATTTTATCTAAACTCATAATTATTAATTGAAAGAGAGGGCAAATATCAATTGTTTATTAATTGCCTGCAAATATTATCGCTTCTTTTTTTGATCAGGAAAACGCATTCTATAATCAACACTAATCTTCCCTTTAGATATATTAGTTAACCGGCCTTTTATTAATCGTTTTTTTAAACTAGAAAGTTTATCTGTAAATAAAATACCTTCAATATGATCGTACTCATGTTGAATCACTCGGGCTATCAATCCATCAAAAACTTCTGTATGTGGTTTAAAATTTTCATCAACATACGCTACGGTTATTTTTGGCTGTCTAAAAACATCCTCTCTAACATCTGGAATACTTAAACATCCCTCATTAAAAGCCCACTCATCACCTTCTTCTTTGGTTATTTTGGCATTAATAAAAACACGCTTAAAGTCTTTTAATTTTTTTTGTTCTTCTGTAGTTAAATCTTCATCTTCTGCAAAAGGTGTCGTATCTACCAAAAACAGTCTAATAGGCAACCCTATTTGTGGTGCAGCAAGACCAACACCATAGGCATTATACATAGTTTCAAACATATTATCTAAAAGCGTATCAAGTTTTGGATAGTCTTTAGTAATGTCTTTTCCTTTCTTTTTTAAGACTGGGTCGCCATAAGCTACTATTGGTAAAATCATTATTTGCTAGGTATTTTATGTTTGCAAAAATACTAATACTATAATTTACTGTTCCTATTTATACAAAATTTATTCTTAATGAAGCGCTACTTATCTGGAATACAAATAACTCTGCAAAATAAGTGTCGCACTAATTTCATCTATTAATGCTTTATTTTTTCGCTGGTTCTTTTTCAAACCGCTATCAATCATCGTTTGGAAAGCCATTTTAGAAGTAAATCGTTCGTCTACTCTTTCTATTGGAATATTAGGAAATTCCTTTTTTAAATTATCTATAAAAGGCAGTATATGAATTTCACTTTCTGAAGCGGTATTATTCATTTGTTTTGGCTCTCCAACTAAAAATAATTCAACTTGCTCATTGATGGTATAATCTTTTAAAAACTTTAAAAGTTCTTTTGTATTCACAGTGGTAAGTCCAGAAGCTATAATTTGTAACTCATCTGTAACGGCTATGCCTGTTCTTTTAGTACCATAATCTATTGCTAATATGCGAGCCATATAAATATTTTGTACAAAAATAGTTTAATAAACTATCTTGGTGCAAGCCCATAAGGTATTAAATTCAAAAAAAAGAAAAACGAGGTAAGTAGCATCGTGGTATTAATCCTAAAAGCTCAATAAAATAAGAAAAGCTGCCTTTTCAGACAGCCTTTCTCAACTTTAACTTTAACCTTGATTAATAATATTTAAAATCTATATGTTAAGCCTTAACTGGCTTGTTTATTTTTGGAAATAAAAACTTAATATTTTCAACATTTCTTACTCTATTAAGGTATCGTCTAATATCACTAGTACGTGCAATAGATTCTCTTAATTCTTTAGCGTCAATTAACAATAAGTCATTTTCTTTTACAGTTTCTACTGTATTATTTTTTGCAACCGTCACCTCCACTTCATTTACAGAAACCAATATAACTTTATTAGCCTCCATCTTATTAGTATTGCTTTGAGCTATTCCGAAAGAAAAGGAAAGTAATAAAATTAATAGTATGTAAATATTTGTTTTCATTCTGTTTGTTATCGTTTGCATACTCCAAATATATGTTCATACCAGAGCTCAAACACAAAAAAATAGTTATAAGCCAACGTATTTTCGATTAGTAGTGGAGCTACAAATTTTTATCGATAAACAGATTAAAAGTCTTTTTTAGAAGACGAAATACAACAAAAATGCATTTCATCGATTTATTTTTTTCTTTCAAAGGAAAAACAAGGTTTTATTTTTATTAAATTTTGCAGGAATCGACGAAAAGTTTGTGGCACTTCTTAATTGATATAATGACTTTTTCGTTCTATTTTTTAAATGATACCTATTATATTTGCTCAAAATTTAAATATCAATGACAGAATTACAACAAATCATAGAAAAGGCTTGGGAGAATAGAGATCTTTTAAAAGAAGAAACAACAACTTCTGCTATAAGAAAGGTTATAGATTTATTAGATAAAGGTGAATTGAGGGTAGCGGAACCGATAGAAGGTGGTTGGCAAGTTAACGAATGGGTAAAAAAAGGAGTTGTTTTATATTTTCCAATTCAGAAAATGGAAACTATAGAGGCTGGTCCGTTAGAATTTCATGATAAAATTCCATTAAAACGTGGTTATGCAGAAAAAGGGATTCGTGTGGTTCCTCATGCGGTAGCAAGACATGGTGCTTATATTTCTAGTGGTACTATATTAATGCCTAGTTATGTAAACATTGGTGCTTATGTAGATGAAGGTACTATGGTTGATACTTGGGCTACAGTTGGTAGTTGTGCTCAAATAGGTAAAAATGTACACCTATCTGGGGGTGTTGGTATTGGTGGTGTTTTAGAACCTTTACAAGCTGCTCCAGTGATTATAGAGGATAATGCCTTTATTGGATCTAGATGCATTGTTGTTGAAGGGGTACGTGTTGAAACCGAAGCGGTATTAGGTGCTGGTGTTGTTTTAACAATGAGTACAAAAATTATTGATGTAACCGGAGATGAACCTGTTGAATATAAAGGTCGAGTACCTGCCCGTTCTGTAGTTATACCTGGTAGTTATGCAAAAGAATTCCCTTCTGGAAGTTATAATGTTCCTTGTGCTTTAATTATTGGTAAACGTAAAGAGAGTACTAATAAAAAAACGTCTCTCAATGATGCTTTAAGAGAGCATGATGTAGCTGTTTAAATAAGTCGCAGTGTGCAGTAGTAGCAGTATACAGTGCTTACTCATATGCAAAAAAATGAAGTTGTAAATTTTGAAAATCTTAATCATACAACAAAAAATGATTGGCGATGTGCTTACAAGCAGTATTCTGTTTGAAGCACTTCGCTTAAAATATCCAAAGGCTCAATTGGACTATTTAATAAATGAGCATACATTACCCGTCGTAGAAAATAACCCAAACATTGATAATTTCGTTTTATTTACTAAACAGGATGAACTTAGCAAAGCCAATCTTATAAAATTTGCCAAGTCTATAGGAAATGAAAAGTACGATGTAGTCGTTGATACGTATTCTAAATTATCTAGTAATTTAATAAGCCTTTTCTCTGGAGCAAAAACTAAAATTTCATATTACAAATTCTATACGACCCTTTTTTATCACTATAATATAAAAAGGGAGAAGCCTAATAATGGAAAAACAGGATTGGCCATTGTTAATAGAATGCAGCTACTAGCGCCTTTAGGTATTGAACCATCGTTTATAAAACCAAAAATATATTTGACTGAAAAGGAAATTTCTAACAGTAAGGCGTTTCTGGAAAGTTATCAGATAGATTTTAGTAAACCTTTATATATGATAAGTGTATTGGGTAGTGGTAAAAATAAAACGTATCCTTTTAATTATATGGCTAAAGTTATTGATACTTTAGTTGAGGAAACTTCTGGACAAATATTATTTAATTACATCCCAAAGCAAGAAACTGAAGCTAGGGTCATATTAAATTTATGCAAACCAGAAACTCAAAAAAATATTCGCTTTAATGTATTCGGAAAGAGTTTAAGAGCGTTTTTAGCCATAACATACCATTGCGATGCTTTAATTGGTAATGAAGGTGGTACTATTAATATGGCAAAAGCTTTAAACATTAAAACTTTCGCTATATATTCTCCATGGATAGATAAGGCAACTTGGAATCTTTTTGAGAATGAGAATAACGCTAGTGTTCATTTAAAGGATTTTATGCCTGAGTTATACACTAAGGCTGAAAAGAAATATAAAAAGGAAGCAGCCGAGCTATATAAAAAATTTAAACCGCAGCTTTTTACAGATAAATTAAAAGCGTTTTTAAAGTTATAATTATTAGCTATTCACTTCTTCCAAAGCTTTCTTAACTGCTGTTTTCACAAATTGTCCTTTCATTACTTTTTCTTGAACACCTAGAACATTGTTTTTCATTAATTCATAATCGTCCTGTGTTAAACCTTCTAAGACAGTATTCAAATCCTTTAAGTTAGCTATACTTATTCCTAAGTTATTATCGACAATAAAGGATGCTATAGCTGCTTGATCCCAAACAATTACCGGAAGTCCACACAAAAGATATAAAGATGTTTTATGAGGGTTATTATATTTTAAATATTCCCCCAAATCTCCACTACAAGATTCTGTTGAGATACCATCCCATACCAATCCGAAATCAGCTTCAATTTTATAAGCTATTTGGTCTGAAGGAAAGGCGCCTTGATAATAAATAACAGATGCTTCTTCACTTACTTTTCGTTTATTAGCATCGAAACCTACACCATATAACTTTAAATTGTATTTACTGTGTTCCAAGGTATCAAAATCAAAAATGTATGAGTTTTTACCATGAGCAAAGCCCCCAGCATAGGCAATTCTGTAAGCATCATTTTTATTAAGATCTTTATTTTGAAGTGGTTTTTCTTCCGAAACATAGTCAAAAATCCCTAAAACTATAATCGGTATGGTTGTATTCTGTTCTAAAAACCATGCTTTCATAGCTTCGTTATGAACAATAATAACATCAGAGCATACAATTTTTGATAATTCCGCTTCAATATCCTTAACTCGCCCTTTTAAACATCTAACATCATGGACTATGGTTATGATTTTACAACGTTTTAATTTTGCAAAAAATAATATTAATTTTCTAAACTTATTATTAGGATATTGAGTGCATAAAACAGATTTAAACGGCAATCTTAATAAAGCCATTGAAATACCAAAAAAATTCTTAATAGTACCTATTCCGGAGCTTGGTATGGATGATTGTTTAAATCCAAGGTTTTTAAATCCTAATGCTTCTAAGGAAAATTCACAATCGGTTTTTGCTTTTCCCGCAGCATTGAATAACGATTTATAGTTTCTGGAAATGTAATACATTATATTGAAAAGTTTTTTTGTAGATAATTATATCCTAGTTTTGCTAAAAATTATAAAAGTATACAAATGTATGATTATTTAATTGTTGGTGCAGGATTATTTGGATGTGTATTTGCCCATGAAGCAACTAAAAAAGGGAAAAAATGTTTAGTCATAGACAAAAGAAATCATGTAGGTGGTAATGTATACTGTGAAAATGTTGATGGTATTAATGTACACAAATATGGCGCACATATTTTTCACACCAATGATAAAGATATTTGGGACTATGTAAATCAATTTGCCGAGTTTAATAACTATGTAAACTCGCCTGTTTCTATATCCAAGGGTAAACTTTATAATTTACCTTTTAATATGAATACTTTTTATCAGTTATGGGGAACGAAAACACCAGAAGAAGCCAAAACAATTATAGAAAGTCAAATTAAGGAGTTTGGCTATAAAAATCCTAAAAATTTAGAAGAACAGGCACTATCTTTAATTGGCAAAGATGTTTATGAAACGCTTATAAAAGAATATACCGAAAAGCAATGGGGCAAAAAAGCCACCGATCTACCTGCCTTTATCATTAAACGCTTACCCGTACGTTATACATTTAATAATAATTATTTTAATGATGCTTATCAAGGTATTCCTATTGGCGGGTACAACAAAATAATTGATGGTTTATTAGAAGGGATCGATATAAAAACCAATGTCGACTTTTTTAAAGATAAAGATGCACTGAGTAATCTAGCTAAAAAAATAGTGTTTACTGGAAAAATAGATGAATTCTATAATTATAAGCATGGGAGCTTAGAATATCGCTCTTTACGATTTGAAAACACAAAGTTAAATACAGAAAACTTTCAAGGCAATGCTGTTATAAACTACAATGATTCTAATGTTCCTTATACTCGAATTATAGAACACAAACATTTTGAGTTTGGTAAACAAAAACACACGGTGGTTACCAAAGAATTCCCAGAGCAATGGACAACAGAGAAAGAAGCCTATTATCCTATTAATAATGATGAGAATCAAAAAAAATATCAAGCTTATAAAACGCTTTCATTACAAGAGTCTCATGTTATATTTGGGGGAAGGCTTGCTGAATATAAATATTATGATATGCACCAAATAATAGCTTCTGCCCTTCAAAAAGCAAAAAAAGAGCTTAATTAACCTATTTTTACAACTATATTTTAGAGTATCAAATGATTAAAATTTCTGGAGTAATAATTACTTTTAATGAAGAAGAGCATTTAGAAAAATGCTTGAAATCCTTAGTTGACGTTGTAGATGAAATTGTTGTTGTAGACTCCTTTTCAACAGATAAAACCCCAGAAATATGTGCTGCTTATAATGTTCGGTTTATTCAAAATAAATTTGAAGGTTATATTGAACAAAAAAATTACGCGCTTTCTCATGCAAAGTATGATTATATTTTATCTCTAGATGGCGATGAAGCATTATCTGACACACTCAAAAAATCCATTTTAGAAGTAAAAGAACATTGGAGTTTTGATGGTTATTATTGTAATCGATTAAATAATTACTGCGGCCAATGGATTAAACATTCTGATTGGTATCCAGATAAAAAGCTAAGATTATTTAAAAAAGGCAATGGTGAGTGGAAAGGTATAAACCCCCATGATAGATATACATTAAAAAAAGGTTTAAAAGCAGGAAAACTTAAAGGGGACTTATTGCATTGGATATACCGAGATTATAAAGAACACAATTTAAAGGTTGAAAACTTTTCAAGTATTGCAGCCCAAGCCTATTTTGATTTAGGAAAAAAATCGTCTCTCTGGAAAATACTATTCAATCCCACTTGGGCCTTTTTTAAAGCTTATTTTTTAAGATTAGGCTTTTTAGATGGCTTAAATGGCTTTGTGATATGTGTACAAACTTTTAATGTTACTTTTTTAAAGTATATAAAGTTGAGAGAATTACATAAAAATGCGTCATCAGATTAACCACACTAATCAAGCTTTTTTATTAGAATTCTAAAAGTCATAGTGATTATTATACTTCTCTGTAAGATTAAAATAATGTGAGTTTTGTTTAAGAGTTCAAGATGTTATTTCGAGTGTCCCGAACTTGCTTCGGGATGTATCGAGAAGCTTTTTTTGTCGAAAATTTATTTGTTTTCGATACGATTTTTTGCAAAAATCGAAGTGACATCTTGAACTCTTAAACAAAACTCACGTTAAAAAATCGAGGCCAGTTTAATTGGGAACTAAATTTCGTTACTAGATCATCTAACTTTATGAAGAAGTCTATAATTTTCTACTTAAAGTAATTAATCTAACGGTGAGAGTCATTTTCTTTTATCAAAAAAATAACCGCAATCTATTAGCATTTAGATTGCGGTCATTAAGTTACTACTTCATTTAATTTTTCAATTTCATGATTCTTTTTATTTAATCAAAACTTTTTTAGTAGTCTGTTTTCCTTCATTGCTAAGGGTCATCAAATAGAATCCAGCAGGCTGATTTGATACGTCAAGTTCTGCAGTATTATCTTGCCCTAGGGGTATTGTATTGTTAAAAACTTCTTGCCCAGTTATGTTTTTTAAAGACACTGAGACTTCATCAGATTTAACATCTCCCATTTTTATAAATAATTTACCCGTAGTTGGATTTGGAAAAACCTTCATGGTTTCTAAAAGCTCATCTTCTTCTACACTTAAGGTGCTTTTAGATACTTTATTAATACAATTGGCTCTATAAGTAAAGATACCTTGTTTAATAGCACAATTAGGTTTCCAGCTTGCACCCGCTCTCCAGTTTTCTCCTCCTCTTTCATACGCTCCTACGTCTGGTTTTGAATTTTCAGTAATACCATTAATTACTACTCCTTTATTCAACAATGGAGATCCTACTTTAGGAAAGTATTTTTTCTGAGAAAAGTTTTCAATTGCATTACTAACACTTGCTTTAACATTGTTTTTTCTTGTTACAGGCTGACCATCAAAAAAGTTGCCTACACTCACATAGTTATTAAAAACTTTTACCTTACTATTATTTTTAATTGGTCTTCCTGACCATGTATAAAATCCTAGACGCGTATTTATAAGACTATTATTAAAGATATCAATAAATTTACCTCCATTAATTTGAATCCCTGAATTATTTGTGTTCCAAATAAGGTTATGATGCAATCTTACTTTTAAAGACTCATTAAAACCTCCTGCCTCATTATCATAATATATTCCTGATGAAAACTTACCCGGTGCATCATGAATCCAGTTATGATGTATAGTATTAGTACCATTATTTGAGGATTCACAGCAATCGTATATAATACCAGCATCTTTCGTGGTTAAACAACCTTTGTACATATCATTATATGCAATTTCATTAGATTGGTTACCATCTCCCTGAATAAGTGCGCGCCCTCCAAAATACATTGAATTTCTAAGTACTTTCTTTTGTTTAGCAACAGTACTAAGTATAAGCCCAGCACTATAAGTTCTTATCCAACCAACATTATGCATATGATTATTAACAAATTTACCACCTGTTCCGTATAAACGTACAGCTGTACCAGTAGCATAACCTATTTCACATTTTTCAATATCCATATTATTTGCTCTAGCATCAACTGCAAACCCTTCTACATAACCTCCAGATCTTTCTGGTGCACCAAAGCCCATAAGGTAATTCCCCATAATAACTCTACAATTGAACATTTTACTATTATGAGAGCCATCAAAAATAGCTGCACCTCCAAATATAGTAATACCTTGTAATTTGATGTTTTGTTTATTGCTAGCATCAAATAAGGTGGTTCTCTTTCTTACTTCTACCGTAGTATTATTCGGGTCTTGACCTCCTGGTGCTCTAAAGTAAAGGATTTTTCTTCCTTTTTCATAAAAAAACTCGCGATCTGCGTCAAGAAAAAATAAACTATTCATTAACACTACATGTCCATCTCCTCTATCTGGAGTATGATTAAAATCCTCAAAACCAGCAGGCTTCCTTAAATTTAAAGTATTACCAGATCTTGATGCGATTGGTGACCTCCAAGTAATCCATCCTGGATTTCCGTAATACATTACAATAGCATCTTTTTTTAATGCTTCGTTAGAAATATTAGGCATTCCAGAAACTGTAACTGATGATTTAGTCCCTTTATTGATTTTCTTCATTTGAAGATCAAAGAGATTATTATTCGTTTTATTTGGCCATCGGGCTAACCAGCACAATTGTTTGTTAACTAACAATAAATTATGATCTGCCGCAAGTGGTAAATTGTAATTTTCAATTTTAAAAAACGTTTTATTGTGCCTCTTCCACTTTTTAGGAGCAACATCAAAAGCACTTATCTCAACATAGTCATTTTTGAAATTTTTAAATGTGATATAATTTCCTGACCGTCCACCTTTTTTCACCTTTACCTGCTCTCTATAAACTCCTTTGTGAATAATTATTACATCACCTGGGTTTGCTACATCAGCAGCTTTTTGAATAGTCACGAAAGGTTTTGCTTTGGTACCCGGATTGCTATTCTTTCCGTTTTTAGCGACATGGATCTCTTTAGCATTTGCCTGAACGCTAAAAAGTAAAGAAAAGAAGCATACTGATATCCACAGAAGCCCCCTTTTTTTAATTAAGTTTTTCATTTTTTTTGTGTGTTTCATCTTTTTCTTTTTTAAGATTAAATATTTTGTTTTATTTAAAAAACAACTTTATTCAATTAGTCAATTTGGGGTGTATTCATGATATACACAGTATGTTCTATACATTTTATCTTTGATATAAACTTTATTGACAGACCATATAATCTCTAATAGGTTATAATAGTTTATATATCACTATAAATACGATACCAGTTTTGAACTAAATCAATCAAAGAGCTTTTTAAAGAGCTTCAATTTTACTCTCATGCACTAACAACAAGTGAATTTACTTTTACCCTATTTTTTATTAAAAATTAGGATTAATTTACAAATAGAGGTTAGGAATTAACTTTTTATCAGACTTTAGCCTTTTATTATAAAGATCAGATTATAAAGGGTTTAAATAAAGTATGTTCTGAATGATAATTTATTTATATCAAGAAGTAGATCCTAAATATAAAGTTGGGCATAAACGCCAAAGACTTAAAATCTGTGCTTGGTATTTTCTGAAATAAACTATTTATAATTTCTAAAAAAACAACCTAATTGTCATCATCTGATATTATCACGTAAGAAAATCACTAAATTATTTTTAACTCATTGATTTTTAGAATAAGTTAATTACTACAATTAAAGTAAATCCTTCATTAATTTCTTACTTTCAATAAAAACATAAGTAACTCATTTATAATACATAACAAACTATAAACAAAAAACAATATGTATTTAATCGGTTTTTTATGCATTTCATGGAGTTGGAAGCATATATATTTTATATTAGCATGCAAGATTTTAACCACCCAATTTCTCTCAAAAAATCAATGATTTATGAAAAAAAATCTACTTTGCCTACTAATCTGTTTAATTGTATTTTATACACAGGCTCAAACACCAGGTGTTTCAATTTTTTATGAACAAAGCCCTGGAGATACTAGAGGGTATATAGAATATATTCCAGGTAATTTACCTATAATTATATCTGCGCCACATGGAGGCGTAAAACAATCTGGAAGTACCATAGGTGGCGTTTTTTATCCAGACAACGACTCTTCCCTACCTGATAGGAGTTGTGGAACTAATGAAAGAGATGATAATACTGAAATTTTGGTTAGAGAAATTCAAGAAGAAATTTTTAACTTAACAGGGTGTTATGCTCATGTTATTATCAATAATTTACATCGAACAAAACTAGATCCAAATCGAGCAATAGGTGAAGCGACTTGTGGTGACTCTGACGCCATAGATCATTGGAATGCCTGGCACAGTTTTATTGACCAGGCTAGTACAGCTGTCGAAGCCAATTGGGGGAAAGGTCTTTATATAGATTTACACGGACAAAGCCATTCTATAGCAAGAGTCGAATTAGGCTATAACATCTCTTCTTCTCAATTAAATAGCTCAGATTTAAATGGAGCATCTATTATTAATAATTCTACAATAAAAAACCTTGTTTCTAACAATTTAGGTGCATTAAATCATGAGCAATTAGTAAGAGGTAGCGAAAGTTTGGGTGCTAAATTAAAAGCTACGACTGCTACATTTTACAATAATAATGTAAACCCAGGTTGTGGAGTAACATCAGGATATAGAACCATTCCTAGTAATTTTGATAGTGGTGCATCTAATAGTTGTGATGATACAAGACCCTTTAGCAATGCTTATTTCGCTGGCGATTATTACAATAATTTAAGACATGGTTCAGGACCAACAGCTAGTGACGGAACTGGTGGTGGTGGGCACATAGACGGTATAATGAGTGAAGTAAATAGACGTGTTAGGGATTTAGGCACTTATAAAGGCAACTTTTTTGACTCAAGACCACAAACCTTAGTTCCTTTTGCTAAAGATTATGCTTCTGTAATACTTGATTATATTGATACACATTATAATGATTTTGCAAAGTTTAACTATAGTGCAAATAGTTATGCTACTACAGATAGTGATCCAACTCCAAATATTACCGGAGTTTCTAGGGGAAGTTTTTCCAGCACTTTAGGTTTAATAATAAATAGTTCTTCAGGAGTCATTGATGTTTCTGCTTCAACAGTTGGAAATTATGTTGTAACCTACACTGTTGGTACTTGTGGCTATTATAAAGAAACTCAAAATATTGAAATTACAGGTTTTACCCCAATTGCATCGTGCCAAAATATTAATGCTTTATTAGATGGAGCTGGTAATGTTACGATTACGGCTGCCGATATCAATGATGGTAGTAGTATTGGTAATTTGTCTATAAATATAGATCGTTTTACTTGTGCTAATCTTGGTGCAAATAATGTAACATTAACTGCTACAGATCCTGGGAATTCTGGAAATACAAATTCTTGTGTTGCTATAGTAACTGTTACCCAACCTAACAAGCCTGCGGATGTTGTTACCAATGAAACCATCTGTTCGGGTGAGACTTTTACGTGGTTTGGTAACGACTATACGACCAATCAAACAGGGACGATCATTGTCAATGATGGATGTACGGCCAATCAGGTATTGAACCTGACGGTCACTCCGAAACCTTCGGATGTTGTTACCAACGAAACCATCTGTTCGGGAGAGACTTTCACGTGGTTCGGTAACGATTATACGACCAATCAAACGGGGACGACCATTGTCAACGATGGATGTACGGCCAACCAGGTATTGAACCTGACGGTTACTCCGAAGCCTGCGGATGTTGTTACCAACGAAACCATCTGTTCGGGTGAGACCTTTACATGGTTCGGTAACGACTATACGACCAATCAAACAGGAACGACCATTGTCAACGATGGATGTACGGCCAACCAGGTATTGAACCTGACGGTCACTCCAAAGCCCGCGGATGTTGTTACCAACGAAACCATCTGTTCGGGTGAGACTTTTACGTGGTTCGGTAACGATTATACGACCAATCAAACGGGAACGACCATTGTCAACGATGGATGTACGGCCAACCAGGTATTGAACCTGACGGTCACTCCGAAGCCCGCGGATGTTGTTACCAACGAAACCATCTGCTCGGGTGAGACCTTTACATGGTTCGGTAACGATTATACGACCAATCAAACGGGGACAACCATTGTCAACGATGGGTGTACGGCCAACCAGGTATTGAACCTGATGGTCACTCCAAAGCCTTCGGATGTTGTTACCAACGAAACTATCTGCTCGGGTGAGACCTTTACATGGTTCGGTAACGATTATACGACCAATCAAACGGGGACGACCATTGTCAATGACGGATGTACGGCAAATCAGGTATTGAACCTGACGGTCACTCCAAAGCCTGCGGATATTGTTACCAATGAAACCATCTGTTCGGGAGAGACCTTTACGTGGTTCGGTAACGATTATACGACCAATCAAACGGGGACGACCATCGTCAATGACGGATGTACTGCCAATCAGGTATTGAACTTGACGGTAGAGACAGGTCTACTATATTATATAGATAACGATTTAGATGGTTATGGTTCTACAACGAGTATCATGTTATGTAGCCCTACTGCACCATCTGGATACTCTACAAATAGTAACGATTGTAATGATGGTGCTCCTAACATTAACCCAGATGCAACTGAAATACTTAATAACGCCATTGATGAAGATTGTGATGGTATTGCTCAAACCACTTTGGAAATAGACGATATAGATTTGGACAATGTGACAATATCCCCAAACCCTTTTTACAATTTTATTAATATTGGACTGCCTTCAAATTTGGATAATAATAATGAATTTAATATCGAAATATTTGATCTAAACGGAAGGAGTATATTCAATAAAATTCTTTTGAGTAACAATGGAATTATTAAAGTTTCAAAGTTGGACAATTTAGAACAAGCTGTTTATCTGATAAAAATCATTAATAAAGAAACAGGAATAAGTATTCTTAAAAGGTTAATTCGATTTTAACCTATAAACTTACACTTACAAGCACTAAATATACACCTACAAAAAGATAGATTTGTTGAAAAATCTGTCTTTTTAATTTGTTGAAAATCAATAAATTACATCAAAAATACACTTAATCGATTTTTTTTGCATTTCATGGAGTTAGCATATACATTTGGAACTAAAATTTATTAGCCCCAAGCTGAAAGTTAACCAACTATGAAAAATTTAGATTTTTCAAAAATTAAATATGTTACATGTTTGTTTTTGCTATTATCAACAACTCTCTCTCACTCTCAACATTGCTCATCAAACGGTAATAATACTTCTGATGAATATATAGGAAGAGTACAATTAAATACTATTGACAATACATCAGGTATTGGTACAACCAGTACTGGTTATTCAGATTTTACGGGAACAACTACTAGTTTGAACACTAGTACAAATTATACTATTACTATCACGCCAACCTGGACAAGTATAACGTGGAGCGAAGGCTACTCTGTTTGGATAGATTATAATCAAAATGATGATTTTACTGATCCTGGCGAACAAGTATGGTCACAAGCTGCTTCTACCGCTTCACCTGTATCTGGATCTTTTACAATTCCCGCTACTGCAACTACTGGAAATACCAAAATGAGGGTATCCATGAAATGGAATGGAACCCCTACATCTTGTGAATCTTTTGGCTTTGGGGAAGTAGAAGATTATACTGTTAATATTGTTGCGCCATCAGCCCCAGAAATTAATCTTATAGGCAATGCTACAACTATTGTAAATGGAGATGCAACGCCAACAGTAGGAGATCATACAGAGTTTGGTTCTATTGCCAATTCAACAACTTTGGATCGTACATTCACCATTCAAAACACAGGTACTTCTACCTTAAATTTAACAGGAGGAACACCTATTGTAGATATTAGTGGTAATGCAGCGTTTTCTATTTTAACACCTCCAAGCGCTAATACTATTGCTAGCGGTGGAGATTTAACTTTTGTAGTTAGGTTTGCTCCTGCAACAGATGTGACGAATGCGCAAGCTACGATCTCTATTGATAATGATGATACTACTGGTAGTGAAAACCCTTATACTTTTGTGGTTCAAGGTTCTTCATTTACGCCAGTTCCAGAAATAAACATTCAAGGGAATGCAACCAATATTGCTTCAGGAGATACAAGCCCTATTCTAGGAGATCACACCGAATTTGGCTCTATAGCAAATACAACAACTTTCGATCGTACATTTACCATTGAAAATACAGGTACTGCTACCTTAAATCTAACAGGAGGTACACCTATTGTAGATATTAGTGGTAATGCAGCATTTTCTATTTTAACGCAACCTAGTGCCAATAGCATTGCGAATGGTGGAAGTGATCTTACTTTTGTGGTTAGATTTGCACCAACTACCGATGTGACGAATGCACAAGCTACGATCTCTATTGATAATAATGATACAACAGGTGGTGAAAACCCTTATACGTTTGTAGTTCAAGGTTCTTCATTTACTCCAGCTCCAGAAATAAATATTCAAGGGAATGCAACCGATATTGCTTCTGGAGATACAAGCCCTATTCTTGGAGATCACACCGAATTTGGAACTATCCCTAATGCAACTACTTTCGACCGTACGTTTACTATTCAAAATACAGGCACTGCTACTTTAAATCTAACTGGAGGAACTCCTTTAGTAGATATTAGTGGTAATGCAGCGTTTTCTATTTTAACACAACCTAGTGCTAATAGTATTGCCAGCAGTGGAAATTTAACTTTCGTTGTTAGATTTGCTCCTACAGTAGCTGGCACCAATTTACAAGCTACTATTTCTATTGATAATGATGATAGCAATGAAAACCCTTATACTTTTACAGTACAAGGCTCTTCATCTAATTTGGCCCCGGAAATAAACATACAAGGAAACTCAATTGATATTATTTCAGGAGATACAACACCAGCTTTTGGTGATGACACCGAATTTGGAGCCGCTATTACCTCAACGACAATTGATCATACGTTTACCATTCAAAATACGGGTACCTCTACCTTAAATTTAACAGGAGGCACTCCTATTGTAGATATTAGTGGTAATGCTGCGTTTTCTATTTTAACACAGCCTAGCGCTAATAGTATTGCTATTGGTGGAGATTTAACTTTCGTTGTTAGGTTTGCCCCTACTGTAGTTGGTTCTAATTTACAAGCTATTATTTCTATCGATAATGATGATAGTGATGAAAACCCATATACTTTTACAGTACAAGGCTCTGCGCTACTAACTAATTCACCAGGAAATGTTGGTTCTAATTTACAATTATGGTTACGAGCAGACCAAGGTATTGCTTTAACAGGAACAGATGTTGATTCCTGGACAGACCAATCTGCCAATGGATTTACCGGAGCATCTCAAGGAACAACAGATGCTGAATATGTTGCTTCTGGACTTAACTATAATCCTATTTTACGATTTTCTGGAAATTCATTTTATAATTTAGGTAATCCATCTCAACTTGATTTACAGCCAAACACAGATGAAATGACCATCATCACTGTTGTTGTTACTGGTGGAGCGACTACCGGAACTGTATTTGGTAAATCAAATAATTCAACACGTAACTATCAGGTTTGGTTTGGTACAACAGATCGTGTATTACACCATTCCTTAGGAAGACAAGGAAGTAATCAAGCCGTACGTTGGGGTACAATTTATGCCTTAAACGAACCTAAAATTACAACTGGTATTGTTTCTAATACCGGTAGTAGTTTAACCAGATTATCGCCATATGTTAATGGTGTAGCCGACCCAGCCGATAGAAATGACGGAACTTCTACTGGAAGTTCTGTTACAGATGTTTTAGTTGGAGCAAGAAGGGATGGTATAAATACCGGTTCGGGTTATCGTTACAATGGAGATATTGCAGAAATTATAATGTATGACAGAGACTTAAGCTCTACGGAGCGTCAAAAAGTAGAGTCTTATCTATCTATAAAATATGGGGTTACCCTTGGTTCTAATGATGCTTTTTGGGATTCTGCAACTAATACATCAACGCCATTTGGATATGCAGGAACCAGTAATGATTATATAGCTTCTGATGGCAGTATACTTTGGAATGGTGCTTTAAATGCTGGTTACGGATATAATGTTTTTGGGATTGCAAGAGACGACAATTCAAACTTATTACAGCAAAAGTCTAAAAGCGTTAATGTTGTACCAGAACCTATTTTAACAATGGAAGCAGAGACTGGCTCTTTAAATACCGATTTAAGTTATTTACTGGTTGGTAATAATGGTGATAATATAACACTTACCACTACAAGCCTTCCTATACGATCAACAAATATTTTAGAAAGAAGATGGATCGTTAGGGAAAGTACTAATGACCCTGGAACTGTTACCTTGGAATTTGATTTAAGTACTTCTTCCATTACTGATGCTCAAGGAGCAAATTTAGAGTTATTAATAGCAGATAATACAAGTTTCAATAATTATAAAAATATTGCAGGTACTTATAATGCCACTACAGATATTTTAACTTTTACTGGTATAAATTTTGAAAATGCAGAATATTTCACTTTGGGTACAACCGAAGACTATCAAGACGATTATCATTTAAGTTTTAATGGTACTACAAGATATATTGATCTTGGAGACAATAATGATTTAACTGGGCATTTCACAATCTCAGCATGGGTAAAAAGTAATACTAATGGTAGAACCATAGTTTCTAAAGGAAGTGCTTCCGGCTATGAGTTTAGTATTAATGGTTCAGGACATGTGGTTATGAGTTTTAATTCTGGTACTCAAACCGTAACGTCAACGAATAGTGTGCCACAAAATATTTGGCATCATGTTGCTGTGATTTATAATGGAACAACCTCAAAGATTTACATAGATGGTATAGAAGATGGTACTGCTAATATTAGTACATCGCCTGTCGCCAATTCAGAAAGTTTCCTTATTGGTGCATCTGGAAGTTCACCCAGCAACTTCTTTTCGGGTGAAATGGATGAGTTAAGGGTTTGGAATCATGCTTTAACCGTAGATCAGCTTAGATTTATTATGAATCAGGAAATTGAAGTTTCTGGAGGCAATGTATATGGTAAAATAATTCCTCAAACAGCAACCAAACATGAAATAAGCAGCATTCCTTCTGCTGATTTATTAGCATATTACCCCTTCTCTCACATAAGAGGTAATTGCACATTAAATGAATCTTCAAACACGACACAAAATGGAAGACTTTTCAATCTACCCACTAGTGCTATTGAAAATCAAACAAGCCCCTTGCCGTTTGTTTCAAATGCCAGTACTGGTTGGGATATATCTACTACCTGGTTAAATAATGGCGTGCAGTACACACCTAACACAACAATTAATGGGACGCAAGTAGATTGGAATATTGTTGAAATTAATCATAATATTTCTGTTGACAGAGATTTGAATGTTTTAGCATTAATTTCTAATGTTAATGAACTTACCATAAATGGTGATACCGCTACAAATACTGGACATGGACTAACTATAACACATTATCTAAAACTTGACGGTTCTATAGATTTAGAAGGAGAGTCTCAACTCATCCAAACCACAGGTAGTGATTTTGATGCTACAAGTACAGGTACTTTAGAAAGAGATCAACAAGGTACCTCAAACACCTACATATATAACTATTGGTCTTCTCCTGTTTCCCCATCAAGTAATGGAAGTTATACACTGGCTAATGTTTTTAATAATATTAGTTTCTTGGGCTCTGGATATAATGGTACTGCTACACCCTCAGTTGCTCTCGCAGATTATTGGATATGGAAATATGCCAATAGAGCAAGCGATACCTATTCAGAGTGGCAACATGTTAGAAGCACAGGAACTTTATTGCCAGGAGAAGGATTCACTATGAAAGGACCTGGTACAGCAACTCCTAATCAAAACTACGAGCTACTAGGACAACCAAATAACGGAGATATTACTTTAACATTAAGTGATGATAATGAATATCTGGTTGGAAACCCTTATCCTTCAGCTATTGATGCCAATGCATTTATTTTAGATCATATTAGTGTGACTGAAGGTGGTAATTACTCAGACCCAACCGAAAACATAATTAATGGCGCCTTATATTTTTGGGATCATTTCAGCAATAATACGCATAACTTAAAAGGATATCAAGGTGGTTATGCGACTTATACCCTCATGGGGGGCGCAGTTGCTATTTCAAATGATACCAGAATTAATGCTACAGGAGCAGTTGGAACAAAATTACCTGAAAGATATATTCCTGTTGGTCAAGGGTTTTTCGTGTCCGCTATATTAGATACTGATTTAACTGGAGATTCAAACGATCCGGGAATTACTTTGCCTGTTAATGGTGGCACTATTACATTTAGTAATAGCCACCGTGTATTCCAAAGAGAAACGGTTTCTGGAACTAATACAGGATCATTATTCCTTAAAAATAACTCTAAAGGAAAATCAACTACAAACGTAACTAATAGTCAAATAGATACCAGACAAAGAATTAGGTTGATGTTAGATTCACCTGGTGGTTATCATCGCCAATTACTTGTTGGTGTTGATGAAAACGCATCAAAAGGATTTGACATTGGTTATGATGCATTATTAATCGAAACCAATAGCGAGGATATGTATTGGAATATCAATAGCTCAAAATTAATCATTCAGGCGGTAGATAACTTTAACAAAGAACAAACGCTTCCTTTGGGTGTGAAAATTCATAAAGAAGGCATAGCTACTATAAAAATTGATGGTTTAAATAATATTGGTAGTAACCAAAATATATATTTACATGATATTGATTTAAACATATACCATGATTTAAAGCAGAGTAACTATGACGTGTTGCTAGTTCCTGGCGAATACCAAGATCGTTTTGAAATTGCATTTTCAAATCAACAACAATTTTTAGGTTCAGAAGATGTTGAAAAAACAAATCTGCAAGTTTATTTTTCTAATGAAAAGGAACGTATTATTATACATAACCCATCATTAAAAAACATAGAATCTGTAGAAATGTTTAATTTACTAGGACAACCTTTATTAAAGTTTGAGCCAAAAACTAACAATAACTATTTAGAATATAATGCAAACCAAATTAAAATTGGTAGTTATGTATTAACGATAGAAACTGAAGATGGAAAAACTTCTAAAAAAGTATTAATTAAATAGCTGGATAATAACACAAGTTCAAATCTTATTTCCAAAAACAAAGAGAGGCTTAAAGCCTCTCTTTTAATTTAATGAAATATTTAGATCCCTGTCTTTACAGAAATGCTAATTTTAATTATAGTAAACTGAAAGTTTTTATCTTTTTATAACTTTCTGAGTTATTAGCTTATTATTCACTTCCACTTGTAATAGATATACCCCCTTATCTAAATGTTCTAATGAAATACTAAATGTTTTTTCTTTATAATTTTTAGTCAAAATTGTTTTACCAAGCATATCGAATAACATGACTTTCACATCATTTGTAAATTCTGTAATATCAACTTGTAACTGATTCTCAAATGGATTTGGGTATATCGAAGCAACATTGGTATCCACCCCCTGTGCATTTAAAGTCCCAGAACAGGCAGAATCTGATATCTGAGTTGGTGTTAAAACGACATCGTTGTACACCACAAAAGCATCCATCTTTCCAGTAAAAAAAGCGTCTGATGCATTTTGAAAACTATCATTTCCACTCAATTTACCACCAATGCCTCCAAAACTATAATGACTGGTTATTGATGCTGGAGCACTACTACTGGTAGCCACCTCTACACCATCAATATATAATTTTTGAAGTGTACTAGTTTCACTATATATAAATGCAATATGATGCCAATCCCCATCATTAGGAAATGCCGCGCTTATTTGATCGGCTACACTAGAAGTTTCTCTTACTATGGCTTCTAAATTAGAATTATTAAGTCTTATGGCTATACCCCTGTTTTGGCCGCCTTCATCAAAAATATCCTGAATACCTGTTAAAGAAGATGGCTTAATCCATGCCATAACACTTCTGGAATTCGTTATTAAATTTAAAAAACTATCTGGCGATGTGGAATTTGTAGCATACTGAATTGCCTCTGTTCCATTGAATATCACTGATCGATCACCCTCTTTAAAATCTATATCGTCGTAAGTGATAGCTGCAGATGGCGATAAAGTAGGGTTATGATTATTTCCTGAAGCATCATTAGCATTACTTGCAAGATCAAAATCCCAAAAGGCTTCGTATCCACTTGAAGGTTGACAACCAGCTGTAGAATTAGTAATTATCAAACATGCAGCATCATTAATTTGTGAAGCAGATAATGCTGTATTATAAACTGAAAAGGCATCCATTTTTCCTGTAAAGTAGTTATCTGCAGAAACAGCAAAGCTATCCCAGCTACCAATCACACCTCCAATACCCCCTCCAGTTGTATTGTGAGAACCAATAGAACTTGGTGCTAAATTACTAGTAGCGACTTCAAGGCCGTCTATATATAATTTATGGCTTGTATTCCCTCCATCATAAACTAATGCTACATGATGCCAATCTCCATCATTTGGAAACCCTGCACTTAAAGCATCTGTAGTTACAGTAGATTCTCTTATAATAGATTCCAGATTGGAACCGTCTAGTCGCATGGCTATGCCGACAGTATTTCCCCCTTCATCAAATATTTCCTGAATCCCTGATAATCCAGTTGGTTTAATCCATGCTGAAACCGTACGAGCTGTGGTTACTTGAGAAATAAACGTCGCACTACTATAGGTTACATCTACCGACCCATCGAATACTACTGACTGATCTCCCTCTTTAAAATCTACTGAGTCATAAGTCAATGTCCCATTCACGGGATTGGGGTCATGTCCATTCCCTGATGCATCGTTGGCATCGCTCACAGAATCGAAATCCCAATAAGCTTCATAACCACTAACAGCCTGACACCCATCTGTTGAATTCGGTCCGCTTCCTGTAGTACTTATTATATAAGGTAAAGAAACCGTTTGTCCATTACTTCTGTAAGTCGGTAAAGGAGCCGATATGTTTATTAAATGATTACGTAAATCGGTACTCATATCATTCCCTATAGCTAAAGTCGCTAAACCTGGACTGCCTGCTAACAGATTAGTCGCTTCACTGATATCATTTATTAAATGATATAACTCATAAGATTCCGTTTCATAGTTATAAATTAATTTATAATCTCCTTTTCTAATAACAGAAACGGGTCTTGCATCACGATTGGAATCAATCAGATATCCAGGATAATGCCAGTATAAGGCATCTCTACTTAAAGCTGTTCCATTAGTTAATAATTGCCAATGACTAACGCCATCAATATCATAACTAACAGGTAACGTTCCTCCGGCTGCCTCAACAAATGTTGGGTAGATATCAAATCCAACTATAGGCGTTGAATTAATAGTTCCTTTGTTTACTAACCATGAAGCTTCAGACCACACAATACTAACAGACCTAATACCACCTTCGTACCATTCTCCTTTCATACCTCGCAAAGGTCCTGCATCGTCACTATGAACTGCACCACCGTTATCTGAGATAAAATACACTAACGTGTTCTCCGATAGCATATTCCCAGGGTTTCTAGGGTCTGCCGTTGTTTTTAAATAATCGATTAACCTCCCTATGGTTTGGTCCATGCCTTCAGCAAGTGCAGCCTGTCCTGGTTTTCTATCATGCCCCATGGAACTGGGGCTACTAATGGCTTTAGCTTCATATTTTGTTCTTAAATCCGGTCGTGCATCACTTGGATTAAATGGACCATGAATAGCATAGTTGCTAAAATGCATAAAAAAAGGACTATTAATATTGGTATCAATAAAATCCATAGCAGCATCTGCCATAGCATCGGTTACATGTTTTGCTGTTCCTGTTAAAGAATTATCTCCAGCCAGCATTAAAGATTCGGCAGTAGTGTAAGGGTCTGCATAAGGATCTAATTCCGGACCAATACTACTTCCAAACGTATATGGAGCGCCACTATTAGAAGCAAAATAATTTCCTGGATTTCCTTTAGTCCCACCACCATAATTAACATCAAACCCTTGATCTGTAGCGGCATTATCCGAAACGTTTGTTGCTTCATTTTCTCCTACATGATATTTCCCTAAATGTACCGTCGCATAGCCAGCTGCCTTCATGGTTTCTGCCAAGGTAATTGCTTCTTTAGGCAATTCGTCGACACCACTAGGCAATCCATTATCTGGTCCAATTAAAAGGGTTGAATTACCTCCCCTATTTAAGTTATCTACTGCAAAAATATTATTAGTTGGTCGTGAGGCGTATTGCCCACTTAAAAGTGCCGCTCTGGTTGGCGCACAATTTGAACCATTAACATAACCATATGGAAAGGCGATACCTTCACTTGCTAATGTTGCTAGATTTGGAGTTTCATAAAAGTCACTAGGGTTATTAAGGTTTGTCAAACCTGTACTAACTTGAGACCACCCCATATCGTCGGCAATAATAACAATAAAGTTAGGAGACTGGGCATAAACTTTTTTAACTACAATAAAAAATAATAGCAATAAATAAGTACTTATTGATTTCATAGATTTGGAGTTAGAAATTTTAGTCTTGATAAAAATATCGCATTTTAACGTAAATAAAAATCATTTTGTCGATTTTTTTACTAAAATTCAACTTTTTAAAGAAAGAAATAGATTAAAAAAATAAAAAAGAGAAGGAATAAACCTTCTCTTTAAGTAATAAAAAACAATAGTTTTTATTTATTTTAATGCTTTACAATTCGCCTACGAACTATATCTCCGTCAACATTTATATTTATTAAATATTGACCACTTTCTAATTTATTAGCTGGGATTTTAATCAATCTTTCTTTGAAATAGTTCTTTTCAATAATCAATTGGCCAAGTATATTAAATACCTGAACATTAGATTGGTTATAATCAGCTTGAATTTTAATCGTCAGTTGTTCTCTAAACGGGTTAGGGTAAAGTTTAACTTCAATTTCAGATAAATCGAACGCTACATCCTCTTCTATATTTACAACTTCAAGTTCTTCTTTTTTGACATTAATTTTTGAAGTCCCGCCAGAACTACAGCCATTAATAACAATATCATCAATATAGACCCAATCTGAGTTCCCGGACGCATCTGCTCTAAATCTTAATTGTGTCGTCGCAGTAAACGGACCAGCAATGATTACCTGATCTGTATAAAACTGATTGTTTACAAATTCGTCATCTCTGTTCCACTCTTCAACGGTTATAAAACTTCCTCCTCCGTTTGTAGATATTTGTAACCAAAAATCTTCGTTACTATTATCCATACTTCTACAATAATAACCAAAGTCAACTGTTATTTCATCATATGCTGTTAAATCCAAATTATCTGTAGTTCCCACAGAAGTAGAAGTATTATCTCGTAATCGCATACTATAAGTTCCTGTTGTGGCATAAGCAGCGTTTGAATCTCTAAAAGAATCTGAGCCGCCATCATTCCATATCCCCCAACCAGATTCAAACCCTTCAGAGTTTATCACAGAATATGTACAACCTCCTATAGGGTTTACAGTTACTACAACATCGTCATTTGAACTACATCCATTTTGTGTAACCGTTACGGTATAAGTGGTAGTTGCTGTTGGACTTACATTAATGTTCGCTGTAGTCTCTCCGGTACTCCATAAATATGTACCACCTCCAGTAGCCGTTAATGTGGTTGAATTACCTTCATCGATAGTAACATCTGCTCCTGCATCTGCAGTTGGTGATGGAGTTACCGTTACAATGACATCATCATTATCAGACGTAATGCCATCAGAAACAGTTACTGTATACGTTGTTGTTACTATTGGACTTACATTAATACTTGCTGTAGTTTCTCCAGTACTCCATAAATAAGTAGTACCTCCAGATGCCGTTAATGTAGTTGAATCGCCTTCACAAATTGTGACGTCCGGTCCGGCATCTGCCACTACTGCTGGCGGTGGCACTACACAAGCAGAATTGTTAATTTCTGTTGCATTTAAAACGGTATTATAAACTGCAAAAGCATCCATTTTTCCAGTAAAGAAAGCATCTGCTGAATTTTTAAAACTATCACTACCACTAATCTTTCCACCTATACCCCCTTTACCTGTATGTACCCCAATAGAAGTAGCTGCTGTACCAGAAGCGACTTCTACACCGTCTATATAAAGCTTTTGATTAGAGTTTATACCATCATAAATTAAAGCCACATGATGCCAGTCACCATCATTTGGAAATACTGAGCTTATTTCAACAGAAGTCGTTCCACTATCTCTAACTACAGCTTCTAAATTATTGCCATTTAATCTCATCGCTATGCCTATAGTACCTCCTCCTTCATCAAATATGTTTTGCAATCCAGATAAATTTGTTGGTTTTACCCATGTCATCATCGTTCTTGCATTAAGACTGCTTTCCATAAAACCTCCCGGTGACCCAGGTGAGTATTGAATACTTGAACTACCATTAAATACGGCAGATTGATCGCCTTCTTTAAAATCTGACGTATCCGTTGCAATAGAACCAACTGTAGCAATGGGATTATGTAAATTACCCGAGGCATCTTCACCTATGCTTAAATTTGCCAAATCAAAATCCCAAAAAGCTTCATAACCACTAGTAGGCTGACATCCCGCTGTTGAATTTGTTAACGCTACACATGCCGCATCATTTATTTGGGTGTCACTCAATACAGCATCATACACCGCAAAGGCATCCATTTTACCTATAAAATAACTATCGGCTGCATTTGAAAAGCTATCCCAACTACCTATAACACCACCTATTCCTCCTCCTGTAGCGTTATGAGAACCAATAGAAGCAGGCGCAGTATTACTAGACACTGCTTCTACACCATCAATAAATAATTTATGACTGGTATTAGCGCCATCATAAACAAGTGCCAGATGGTGCCAGTCGCCATCATTCGGAAATGGTGTTGATAAGCTATCTGCGACTGTTAATGAGCTTCTAACGACCGATTCCAGATTAGAACCATTTAACCGCATGGCGATTCCAACAGTATTTCCTCCTTCATCAAAAATTTCCTGAATACCACTTAAAGTTGTCGGTTTTACCCAAGCAGAAACTGTTCTGGCTGATGTAGCTAAAGACATAAATGTAGCAGAGCTATAATTAATGTCTACAGTGCCGTCAAACACAACCGATTGGTCTCCCTCTTTAAAATCTACAGCATCATACGTTAATGTACCATTTATTGGATTCGGATCGTTACCATTTCCAGAAGCATCATTGGCATCACTGGCAATATCAAAATCCCAGTAAGCATCATATCCGCTTATTGCCTGACAGCCATCAGTAGAATTTTGTCCGCCACCTGTATTAATTATATATGGCAATGGCACCGTTTGTCCGTTACTTCTATATGTTGGTAATGGTGCAGATATGTTTATAAGGTGATTTTGCAAATCTGTACTCATATCATTAGCTATTGTTAAAGTAGCCTGATCTGGAGTACCAGAAAGTAAATTTGTTGCCTCACTAATATCGTTTACTAAATCGTATAACTCATACGAGGCCGTTTCATAATTATGAATTAATTTATAATCCCCTTTTCTTATTACAGAAACAGGTCTTTGATCTCTTTTGGAATCAATTAAATAGCCAGGAAAATGCCAATATAATGATTCTCTGGTCATGGCTGTTCCATTAGTTAACATTTGCCATTGACTTTCACCATCTATATCATATCCACCACCAGGCAATGATGCTCCCGCCATTTCTGCAAGTGTTGGGTAAAGGTCAAAAGCCATAACCGGAGTTGTATTAATAGTTCCTTTATTAGCCAACCAAGACGCTTCAGACCAAGCGATGGTAACCGATCTGATACCACCTTCATATAGTTCCCCTTTCATTGCTCTTAAAGGACCATTGTCATCTGTTCCGATAGCCCCACCATTATCTGATATAAAATAAACCAAGGTGTTTGCAGACAACATATTCCCAGGGTTTCTGGGATCTGCGGTAGTTTTTAGATAATCTATTAACCTTCCTATGGTTTGATCCATACCTTCGGCAATAGCTGCCTGACCGATATTATTATGCCCCATTTGGCTTGGGGTTTTGGCTTGATACTTTGTTACTAAATCCGGGCGTGCATTCCCCGTATCAAAAGGCCCATGTATTGCAAAGTTGCTAAAATGCATGAAAAACGGCGTACTTTTATTTAATTCCATCCAATCTATAGCTGCATCGGCCATAGCATCTGTAACATGCTTGGGGGTTCCTTCTAGAGTCGTATCTCCATTTACAGATAATGCAATAGATTCTGCTGCAGTATATGGAGATGCATAAACATCAAGTTCTGGCCCTATATTACTATGAAAAATGTATGGAGCACTACCGGAAGCAAAATAAGAGCCCGGTGCACCTTTGGTACCACCTCCATAGTTATAGTCAAAACCTTGATCGGTAGCCGCATTGTTAGTAACATTAGTACTTTCGTTTTCTCCTACATGAAATTTACCAAGATGCACTGTGGCATAACCAGCAGTTTTCATAGTTTCAGCTATGGTTATGGCACTTACTGGTAATTCATCAATCCCTGAAGGTAAACCTTGTGAAGGACCAACGAGCAAGGTACTATTCCCCCCTCTATTCAAATTATCTACTGCCCATATATTATTATGTGGCCTGGAAGCATACTGTCCACTCAATAAAGCTGCTCTTGTTGGTGCACAATTAGCACCGTTTACATATCCATATGGAAATGCAATACCTTGACTTGCAAGAGTTTCTAAATTGGGGGTTTCATAAAAATCACTTTGATTATTCAAGTTGGTTAGTCCAGTACTTACCTGTGACCACCCCATGTCGTCAGCAATTATTACTATAACATTAGGGTTTTGAGAAGAGAGAAAGTTAAAAAATAAAACAAATAGCAATAAACATAAACTCTTAATTGTTTTCATGTTTAAAAGAATTGGTTAGTATTTAACAAGTTAATGTTTTTTTTTAATTAAATACGAATATTCGAATAAAAACAATAAATCTTATCTTACTTTTTAAAAAATATCACACTATTTTCTTATTATAAATGACAGATTTTAAATATGCTATAAATTAAAAACAGAAAGAAATAAAACAGCTTTTCCTACTTCATATTTTTAAATGAAATAAAGACGCATCAAATACATCGACAAAATTATAATAGAACTTTAAGCCATATAAAAAGCCACAATTAACCCATCCTATAAAATTTTCATTTTGCTCAAAATTAGATTGTCTTTTTTATGAAATAACTACAAAATATCAACCAAATATTACATATTATAATACAAATATTACAAAAAAATCAATTACACACAATCCCTTAATAAACAAAGTATTACAAGCTAACAAAAACAAAAATGTAATCCAAATCATATGCATTTTGTCCGTTTTTTTTGCATTTCATAGAATTTTGTAGTATGTTTGCTTCAAATAATTAGTCCCAAACTAAAATTTTAACCGCTTATGAAAAAGACTCTAACTCTTTCTAAGTTTATCCTCGCATGGGTACTTTTATGCTTCAGTTTCAACGCAGCGTCACAAGATTTCAAAATACAACATTTACAAGATGATATTGGAAATGGAGGAGGCAATAACACAAGTTTCACAGCTGTTTCTTCATTAAATAATGCTGTTGCTTTAGCCAATAATAATAGAAAAACACATGGTGGATCCAATGGTATTACTGCAGAAAGGGAAGGTGATGATATGGCTGGAGGCCGTGCTTTAACAGCAACTGGAACACTAACATATTATCGTGAATCTGGTTCACAAAATGAAAATACAAGATTTAATACCTCTATTTGGGAATACACAGGGGCTTCTGGAGGTGCTAACGAATTTATAGTTAGAGGTAGATATACTGTAGACCTCAACGCTGGTACTTATACAGCCGATCAAACAATCTCTGGAATTGCCAATAAGGATAATTGTATTCCTTTTATTACAGGGATAATGAATGATTCTGGCACCGATGATGCAGACTCCGGAACAGCTATAGCTTATTTAACAAGTGGTACCAACCTAAGAGTTGAAAAGGGAGGCACCAATACACCTAATGTTAGAGTTTATATCACTCTTGTTGAATTTACTGGATCTAACTGGACTGTATTACATGGAGATTCAGGAGATACAGCCGGAGACACAGGCACAGTAACACTTTATGATCGATCTGATGGTACCGGAACGGCTACAGATGTAAGTGCCTGGTCAAATGCTATTATATTTAGTCATCACAGAGGAGATACGGCAACTGGAGGTACAAATGACTCACATTCCGATAACTGGCCTATGATGGAACCAGGGGCAAATAACCAAAGTGTTAATTGGACCTTTTTTAATACTCACGATTCAGATGGTACTAACCGTCATTTTATACATGTACTAAACAATTCAGAAGTATCTGTAACCAGGCATAGTGATACATCTGTTGCGGGTTCTGTAACCATAGATATAACCTCATCTGGATTAACAGATTTAAGTCAATCCATGATTATTGGTTCAACATACCATAGTGGTACTGGTGCTGGTTATGGTAGAGGATGGAGAAATTACAAACTAAACTCATTGACACAAGCTGAACACTGGACGCATCGCGCCGGTGGTGGAACTGCTAATGCAGGTACTAATATCCAAATTGTAAATTTCGACTATACCAGAAGTCCTGGTGGTATAGCTGCTAACCTTGAATTATGGCTCAAAGCCGATTCTGGAGTCGAAGAATTGGCCAATGACAGTGCAGAAGATGCTGACCCTGTATTAAACTGGTTAGACAATACAGATAATAACAATGATGCCACACAGGCTACGGCTGGGAATCAGCCTGTCTTTGATGAAGACGCTATAAATTTCAACCCAACAATTGATTTTGATGGAGATGACCTTTTACAAACTGCTGCGATAACCTCTAATTCCGACATGACTGTATTTACTGTTGGAGAAGGACAAAGTGGTATCCAAAAACAAATACTAAATTTAAACGGTGGTGATAATATTATTATAGAATTTGAAGATGCTACTCCCACATTTAGAGCAAGAATGTACGATGGAGTGAATACAGGAGAAATACAAACTACAACCGCAGTGACAAATGGAGTAAACGTTATTGCAAATTACGATGTATATTCAGGCAGTAATTCCGAACTCTTTATTAATGGCTCTTCTGTTGGAACGGATGCCACAAACACATATGCTCCAACAAGTCCAATTGCCAATATAGGAGGACATCCTTCTAATATAGCAAAAAGATGGGATGGTGGTATAGCTGAAGTCATTGTATATACTGGTTCAATAACAAACACCGAGAGAGATCAAGTAGAATCTTATTTGGCTATTAAGTATGGGGTTACATTAGGAACTAATGGGACATCTCAGGACTATGTAGATTCAGACGGGCGCGTTATCTGGGATCAATCGGATAATGTTGGATTTAATTATAATGTTACTGGTGTTGGTCAGGATAATCTTTCTGGATTGAATCAAAAACAATCTAAAACAATTAATACCACAGACGATATCACTATTGGCATCAAAGACATAGCTGCTACAAATAGTGCAAATTCCAATTCATTTTTTGCCGATAAAACATTTTTAATGTGGGGGCATGATAATGGTTCCACATCTTCGGCTACCGACATTACAAAAGACTTTAGTGCAGGCACCACAGTTACAAGTAGCGTAAGTGTTACACCTATTACCAGAAAGTGGAAAATGGTCGTTACAGATTCTATACCGACCATCAAACTTTCCATACCAGAATCTATGGTTTCTGGTACTAATGCAGGTAGTGAAGAATATGTTATGATCGTTGCTGATGATGCCCTATTTACAACCAATGTAACATCTGCCACTATGGAAGATGTTGGTACAGAATTAGAAGTTGATTTCTATTTTGAAGGTACCAAATTTATTACATTCGGCTCTACACCAGAAGTAGCCATAGGTTCTCGCTCAGCGTATTTTGGTAATTACACAACTACAGATTCCTATTTAGATGCAGGCGATGTGAACGACCTGGATAATAAAGATTTTACTATAAGTGCCTGGGTGAAACGTGATGTGGGAGAAAATAAATTCGACATCATTTCTAAAAGAAATTACTTCCATGAAGCACCTGGTCCTCCAAATGAAACTTATACACATGGTTATGCTTTCAGAATTAATTCTACCAGTCAGTTTCGAATGGTATGGAGAGACCCTAATGACGGTTCTAACAATGTCATGCAAACCTCGGCTACTATCCCAGAAAATGAATGGCATCATATTGCTGCAACTTACCATTCCGGAACCAATATGACAAGCTTATATATTGATGGTTATTTAGAAGATAGCGATGATACTTTGGATCCAATTAATACACCTTCTGATTCTCATTTCTTAATAGGTGCAGCCCACCACATTAAAAGACAACAAAAAATGAGAGGTAGTGTAGATGAAGTACGTGTTTGGGATGTAACTCTTTCTGCTAACCAGATAAGATACATCATGAACCAAGAAATCGAGAATAATTCTAATTTTGCTGATGGTGTCATTTTACCTACTATGACAACTAAAAATGAAATCGTTCCCATTCCGTGGAATAACTTAATCGCCTATTACAAAATGAACACTTTAGTTTTTGGTAGTGTAAAAGATGAATCTAATAGCGGTAATGATGCTTCTATGATAAGATATGATAACATTGATGAGCAAACAGCTCCTTTACCATACAAAACAACACAAAATGGAGACTGGGACACTTCTACATCATGGGAAAATGGAGATGTACAATATTTACCAGGAGTCGATTCATATTTAGATGCATTAGAAACTATTGATTATAATATTGTCCAAATAGATCATAATATTACTATGGACAATTCTAACACAACACTTATTCCTGCTTCTAGAAATGGTAACAGAACTGTTTTAGGCTTAATTGTTAATAGTGGTGGTGATTTACAGGTAAATGGTAGTAATGCTTCTACCACGGGCTTTGGGTTAACCGTTTCCCATTATTTAAAACTTGACGGAACCATTGATTTAGAAGGAGAATCACAGCTAATACAAATTACAGATAGTGATCTAGACACCAGTAGTTCTGGGGCACTAGAGCGAGACCAACAGGGTACACAAGATTTATACACATATAATTATTGGTCATCTCCGGTTGGAAGAACCAATACATCAAACAATAATGTTAATTATACAGTTCCAGAAATACTTAATGATGGTTTAGATCCTACCACACCATTAACTATTAACTTTTTAACCTCTGGGTATAATGGTACACCTGGAACATCTGGAACCACACCCATTGGAATAGCAGATTACTGGATTTGGAAATTCGCCAATAGACTAAGCGATGATTACCCTTCCTGGCAACACGTTAGAAGTACTGGTTTACTTAATATAGGAGAAGGCTTCACCATGAAAGGTGTTGCAGATACAGGTGGCACTATAACCTTAACTCAAAACTATGCATTTAATGGTAAACCAAATAATGGGGATATTACTTTAAGTTTATCTGCAGGCAACGATTATTTAATTGGTAATCCTTACCCTTCCGCTATAGATGCCAATGAATTTATACTAGATAATACCAGTGACGGACTAGGTAGGGCAGCAAGCAATATTATTAATGGAACCTTATACTTTTGGGATCATTTCGCGAGTAGTTCTCATGTTTTAAGAGAGTATCAGGGTGGATATGCTACTTACACTTTATTAGGAAGTACAGTGGCCATATCTAATGATACTAGAATCAATAACACAGGTGTATCTGGTACCAAACTACCAGGGCAATATATCCCTGTTGGTCAGGGGTTCTTTGTCGTTGCAGATACAGGAGGTACTATCACGTTTAAAAATAGTCAACGTACTTTCGTAACCGAAGCTACAGCTTCTTCTTCTTTCCTTAAAGTAGGGAATACAAAAAAGACAAAAAGCGAGACTCAAAAAGTACAGGTAGATAACAGACAAAAAATCAAACTCATGCTTGATTCCCCCAAAGGCTATCACCGTCAATTATTGGTGGGGGTTGATGAAAATACGTCTAACGGATTTGATATAGGTTATGATGCACCATTAGTGGAAGACAATAAGGAAGACATGTTCTGGATTTTCTCAGATAGTGAATATATTATTCAAGCTGTAAATAACTTCGATCTAGAACAAAAATTACCTTTAGGTATTAAAATTGATAAAGAAGGTATAGCTACAATTAAAATAGATGGCTTAGAAAATATAAGTAATGATTTAGATATTTATTTAAATGATAAAGAATTAAACAGTTATCATAATTTAAGAGACAGTCATTATGAAGTATACCTAACAGCTGGAACACATTTAGAACGTTTTGAAATTACTTTCCAAAATGGATCATTATTAAATATTGATGATGCCGAAGAGAATGAATTACAAGTTTATTTCTCTAACGAAAAAGAAAGTATCATTATTCACAATCCAACGTTAAGCAATATCGTGTCCTTTGAAATGTTAAACATACTAGGCCAATCTTTATTGCAATTCGAACCTAAAACAAATAATAACTATTTAGAATATAAAACACCTCAAATTAAAACAGGTAGCTATATATTAAAAATAGCAACCGAAAAAGGAAAAACTTCTAAAAAAATATTAGTTAAATAATAATTACCAGTTGTGTATTTTACAATTTTTACACATAAAGTATCTTGGTTAAATGAATTTTATCAAAATGCACAACTGGTTCTTTTTTGTGTCACGACCTCTTCACTTCTATCTGACATTTTTTACAAAAAAATCACACTTTATCGTGTTTTTTATGCGTTTCATCGTGTTTTTATTAAAATAAAATGTATATTTGTCCTGTAGATCATTAAAAATAAATATTTAGCCCCAAACTAAATTAAACCTACCTATGAAAAATATCTCTATAAGATATTCATTAATGCTATTGCTATTTAGTATAGCCCCATTTACAGCTATATCGCAAACTATTGCTTCTTATGATTTTGAAAGTGGATTACAAAGCTGGACTGATGGTGGTTCAGATTCAGGTTTAAATACTAACTCTATATATGCTAGTAACGGATCTCGGTCTATTTATTCAAAAGATAATGACACATCACAAAACTATACAACATCACCTACTTTAGACCTTTCTGCATATGGTTCTGTAGACTTTTCTTTTTCGTTTATAGGTCGTGGCATAGACTCTGGTGAAGGTTTTTCATTACAGTATTTTGATGGATCTAATTGGTCTACAATTAAAACCTACGTATTAGGAACAGACTTTACTTCAAACAATTATATTTATACGTTTTATCAAACAATAAATAGCGGGCTTGCTTCTAATTCCCAATTCAGGTTTAGCAGTACTGCAGATTCTAATGGAGAATACAGTTATTTTGATGATATATTAATACAAGTTTCAGCGCCAGAAATAGATGTTACAGGTAATGGTATATCCATTTCTAACGGTGATGTTAGTCCTGCTATTTCAGATTACACTGCTTTTGGTACATCAAACTCAGGAACTCTGGTTACAAGAACATATACTATCAATAATAAAGGTGGTAGTAATCTAACTATTGCAAATATAACGTTATCGAATACCACAGATTTTTCAATTGTAGCTCCATTTTATTCATCCCCAGTTGTTCCGTCTACCGGTTCTACAACATTTACTGTTCAATTTACCCCAGCTACTTTAGGAACAAAAACATGTACTGTAACCATTACCAATAATGATTCAGATGAAAGTGCATTCCAATTTGATATTGATGCACGTTCTGAGCAAAATTTTTTCGATAGCGATGGTGATGGTATTCTGGATAATGTTGATATTGATGATGATAACGATGGCATACCGGACTCAGATGAAGAGTCTTCATGTAGTGCTTCTTCCATATCTTCCACAACAAATTATAAATTCTTAAATGAAACATTTGGAGAAGGAAATAGAACAACTATTAATACAACCTATGATGCCATAACAACTTATTGTTATGAGGATGGTACTAACGGAACCAGTACAACGACATGTCCCAGCTTAAATAATGACGATTTAAGCGATGGTGAATACGTTGTATATTATAAAGCTGGAGACGGTGATGGAACAGATGACACTCCAAACGCTGAAGTAGCAAGTTGGGCAGACAATTATTGGTATACAGGTGAAGATCATACTTCTGGGGATACTAACGGACGAATGGCTATGTTTAATGCTTCCTACGATCCCGGAACTTTTTATTCGGCAACTATTGTAGGAGCCTTACCAAATGTACCTATTACTTACAGTTTTTGGGTACTAAATTTAGATACAACAACAGCACCGGGTATAGCAACCAGACTAAGACCAGATATTTTAGTAGAATTTAGAGATGTAAACAATAACGTGCTGGCATCAATAACCACGGGTGATATCCCGCCTTCTGTTAATGGAGATCCAGCGGCCAGTTGGCACCAGTTTACCGCAAACCTAACTTTTAACGTCAGTGAATTTTATGTTTATTTTATTAATAATGAAGTTGGTGGTGCTGGTAATGACCTTGCCATAGACGACATAGTCATATCGCAGACTTTATGTGACACTGATGGTGATGGTGTTGCTGATGTCTTTGATTTAGATTCAGACAATGATGGGATTCCTGGCGTAGTAGAAATAGGTTTAGGAAATTATAGTGATGGAAATGCTACACTAACCAATAGCGGAAGCTGGGTAGATGCTAACAATAATGGCATGCACGATCTAAGTGAAGGATATAGCCTTTTAGATTCAGATGGTGACGGTACTCCAAACTACTTAGACCTAGACTCTGATAATGACACTATTTTTGATGTAGATGAATCTGGAGCTACTAACTCTAGCAGTGCGACTTATCAAAACGGTGATGGAGATATTACCGGAGATGGTGTTGGTGATGGACCAGACACAGACGCCGTTAGAGAAACTGATATTAACTCTGATGGTGTTTCAGAATTTTTCACCGACGGTATTTTAGATTTATATGATTTCTTTGAAGGCGGAACATTTGCTACTGGTTATGGTAATTCAAACCAAGGAGCTACCGGAACTGGTTGGGAAAATTATGTGGTAGATACTGATAATGACAATATTCCGGACTATCTTGATGTGACATCAGATGGATCTACTTTTGATATTTCACATACTTTATATGCCAGTTTAGATGGAAATAATGATGGTTTAATAGATGATACCAATGATGCCGAAGGAGATGGCATTATTGATCTGTTTGACACAGATGATACCGTTTTTGGTTCCCCACGAGATTTAGACAGAAAACTACAGTTGTATTTTGATGGTCGTAATGATTATGCTGCTGAAACCTCAGTAATTAATGGTTGGGATGAAGCTACCATAATGAGTTGGATAAGAATTGATCCTTCAGCTTCCGGAAATCAAATAATAGTTGGCCAAGATGCTTTTTATTTACAATTAAATGCAGATAAAACAATAACGTCCTATGCTGATGGTTATACTATTTCCAGTAGTTCTAGCTTACTTACTAATCAGTGGACCCATGTTGCAGCAACTTATAGCTGTGACTGTATAGATGGTGTGTTCAAATTATATGTTAACGGTACAGAAATAGCAAGTACTGCAACTTCTTCTGGTTCACTGAATGCCGATACATCAAGCTTTACAATAGGTAGAAAACCAGATACTGATAGTAACTATTTTCATGGGTATGTTGACGAAGTACGCGTTTTTGATAAAGCATTAAGTGAAAACGAACTTCACAAAATGATACATCAAGAAATTGAAAATAATGCAGGAGTAACTAGAGGAACTATTATTCCGTTAGATATCACAGATTTTGTTGATACCTCAAATATTACACCTTTAAATTGGTCTTCATTACAGCGTTATTATAGATTAGATACTTATAAAGATAATATTATTGATGATTTAACAACAGCTTCTATAGATGTGAGTGCGGGAGCCAGAATTTATAATTCTAAAATTATTGAAGGACAAACGGCTCCACTGCCTTATGTTACTACATCTTCTTGTAATGGTGATTGGACTGATTCTAGTAATTGGGAACAAGGTAATTTATGGGATATAAGCAGCACTGCACCAGATTGTGCCATTATACAAATAAAAGGAAATATACACACAAGTATAGCTCGTTCTACTGTAGGCTTAATTTTAGATAGTGGAAGTAAATTAGAAGTCAATGGAGATTCCGGATTGTTTAACAGCTGGTATTTAAAATTAGATGGAGACATCGATTTAGAAGGGGAATCTCAGTTAATTCAAACTGATGATAGTATATTAGATGCAACCAGTTCCGGAACATTAGAAAGAGAT
Source organism: Flavivirga abyssicola (assembly GCF_030540775.2). Lineage (GTDB taxonomy): Bacteria > Bacteroidota > Bacteroidia > Flavobacteriales > Flavobacteriaceae > Flavivirga > Flavivirga abyssicola. The sequence continues at coordinate 112,596 of NZ_CP141266.1, forward strand.
CAACAAGGAACCGCAGACACCTTTACGTATAATTATTGGTCATCCCCAGTGGGATTAGCCAATAACTCTACTAATAATAACAGTTACAAATTACCAGATATTTTTACTAATGTTAATTTCATAACCTCTGGCTATAATGGTTCAGCTTCTCCTATAGGAATTGCGGATTATTGGATTTGGAAATTCAACAACCAACAAAGCGATAATTACTCCAAATGGCAGCACGTACGCAGTACAGGAACATTACTTGCAGGCGAAGGTTTTACTATGAAAGGCCCAGGCACTGGTAGTATTAGCACGCCTCAAAACTATGTATTAAATGGCAAACCTAATAATGGAGATATAAACCTAACCATAAGCTCTGGAAACGACTATTTAGTTGGTAACCCTTATCCATCTGCCATAGATGCTGTACAATTTATATTAGATAATGGCCCTACCATTGCTGGTGCAGGTTCTACAACAGGAACATTATATTTCTGGGAACATTGGGGAGGTGGTTCTCATATTCTTCGTGAATATCAAGGTGGCTATGCCACGTACTCACTCTCAGGAGGTGTACCAGCAGCATCAAAAGGAACTAACGATCCTGATGTAGCGACTGGCGGTATTCCTACTAAAACACCGGGCAGGTATATTCCGGTAGCTCAAGGTTTCTTTGTTACTGCCGAAGCAGCTGGTACAGTTAAATTTAACAACGGTCAGCGCGTGTTTCAAATTGAAGATGGTAGCAATTCATTATTTGTAAAATCATCGAATACTAAGAAAAGTAAAGCAAATTCTAGTAACAAAACCAATACTGGAGATACCAGAATGAAACTAAGGATTGGTTTTAACTCTATAAATGAAATTCATAGACAGCTATTAATTACTGTTGATGAAAACGCCTCTGCTAGTTATGACTGGGGTTACGATTCAAAATACATTGACACTCAGATAGATGATATGTACTGGTTAATTAATAATGAAAAATTCACCATTCAAGGTATTGATGACATTAATGATCAAACTATTATTCCATTAGGACTTCATACTAAAAAAGATGGGTTTAATAGTATTGCAATTGATAAATTAGAAAATACCCCTGATAATTTAGAGATTTATCTACATGATAAGGAATTGGATATATACCAAAACTTAAAACAAGGTAATTATAAAACCTATCTAACTGCTGGAGAATATCTAAACCGTTTTGAAATCACATTTTCTAAAGCTCAAAAAACATTAGGAATTAATGATACTGAGATCAATCAGATCGAAGTCTATTTCTCTAATGAAGAAAATCGTATTGTTATTAACAACCCAGCTTCTAAACGAATAGAATCTGTTGAAATGCTTAATATATTAGGACAATCGCTGTTCAAATTTCAAACAAGTACCAACGATACACATTTAAAATATAATGCAAGTCAAATTAAAACTGGAAATTATGTCTTGAAAATACAAACCGAATATGGCACAATTTCTAAAAAAGTATTAATAAAATGATATAGTTGAGTTAGTTATTTGAGTTAGTCGCTTAAACCATAAACCTATTCTTATACTTAGCTATATTTCAAGTCCTGAATTGACGTTCAGGACTTTTTTTATTGAAAATTAGGAAAACTTCCACCTTTAATGGAAGTCAGTCTTTTGGTTTTTCCGTTTTTATAATTTTGTTTTAATTATGAATTTTGTGATACAATTGTCAATTTTCGTTGTTTTAAAAACATTAAAGAAATTTGTCAAAGACCTGTCAGGTTTTAAAAACATAAGTGTTCGGAAGAGCAAAGTTCATTGACATATTTTCATACATTAGTTTCTTAAATCAAGGTTACATGAGAAAAAAAGTTAGTGTTCACAGTTTATTAAAACTAATAGGCAATGATTTTTTAACGTCTTTGGCCTTGGAGACGGGTACAAACTATAAATCAAAAAAGTTACAAGGCGAAGTTGTTTTCAAATTATTGCTGATGTCCCTTTTAGACGATAAAAAGATCAGTTTGCGTCTCATGGAGAAAACATTTTCCAACAACCTATTCAAGCTTTATTCTGGAATAGAAAAAGGTCAGACCATTAGGCACAGTAGCTTGTCAGAGCGTATTTCCGTTATAAACTCAGAGTATTTCGAAAGGATACATGCCCATGTTTATGAGCTTTCCGAACAATACTTTGATACAGAACAGGAGCCCTACAATATTCGCCAATTTGATTCAACAAGCCTGTCCCTTTCTGCCAAACTATTAAAAAAAGGGATGGTCAACGGGCTGAAGAACAAGAAAGGTGAGCATGGCAAGAAACAGATAAAATTCACTGTTGGCCTGACCAACAACCTGCCGAGCAATATTCGTTTTTATAACGAACAGAAGCACTTAGCAGAAGACCTGACCTTACGTGAAGCGATTCTTAATGCCAATATCAAGGGTACAGAGGTAGTCGTTTTTGATAGAGGTTTAAAGAAAAGAACAACGTTTCAAGAATTCAACCAGTTGGACATCTTCTTTGTCACAAGAATAAACCCGACAAAGAGTATAAAGGTCATTGAGCAAAATAGGTTGGGAAACAGTATTGAGACCGATACTCTAAATATCTTTAGTGATGAGAGGGTATACTTGTACCATCAGAACAAATCACTTTTAAAGAAACCCTTCAGGCTTATAAGGTCACATTCAAAGCAGACAAGGGAAGAGTTACTGTTCCTGACTAATATAGAAGATTTAAATGCGGATGATGTTACCGAGATTTATAAAAGACGTTGGGACATTGAAGTGTTCTTTAAGTTCATAAAGCAGCACTTGCATTTTAAGCATCTTGTCAACCAAAGTGAAAACGGAATCAAGGTCATGATGTATATGACCATGATTGTTGGGATACTTTTATTGCTTTACAAAAAACTAAACAATGTAAAGAGTTATAAAATAGCTAAATACGAATTTACCGAGGAACTAAATATGGAAATAATAAGAGAAATAGTAGTGATTTGCGAGGGAGATCCACGCAAATCTGATATATTTGATACCTCTTAAAGCTCTTCCGAACACTTATGTTTTAAAAACCTGACAGGTCTAACAATCAAAAACCGTAAGCCCCTTTTAGGGGTTGACCAAAGCCACCACTAAATGTAGTGGCTATTTATTTTACAAGATCGATTAACGCTTCCAAAGAGACTTTATACTGCTCTCCAGAAATCATATTTTTTAGTGTATATGTATTAGAAGACATCTCTTCGTCACCTACTAAAACCACAAATGGAATGGCACGCTTGTTCGCATGATTCATTTGTTTTTTCATTTTAGCTGCATCAGGATACAATTCGCAATTGATACCTTGTGATCGTAATTTGTTAATAGCTTTTAAGCTAAATAAAGCTTCATGATCTCCAAAGTTTATAAAAAGTACATCAACATTTTTATTAACTGTTTCTGGAAATAGATTCAATTCTTCAAGAACTAAATAGATTCTATCTAAACCAAAGCTAATACCAACACCGCTTACGTTTTTCATTCCGAAAATACCCGTTAAGTCGTCATAACGACCACCGCCACCAATGGACCCCATTTTCACTCCTTTTGGTGCAGATACTTCAAAAATAGCACCCGTATAATAATTTAATCCACGGGCTAACGTGACATCCAATTGCAGAGCTGCAGTCGATAACCCTAATTCTGAAATCGCGGTATTTATAAAAGCTAATTCTTCAATGCCTTTTTGTCCTTCTTCGGAAGTACTAAGAATACTTTTTAAACTTTCTATTTGAGATTCAAAAGAACCTGACAAAGTAAATAACGGTTGAAGTTTAGTAATACCAGCTTCCGAAATACCTTTACTTATCATTTCTTCTTTCACCTTCTCCTCTCCTATTTTGTCCAGTTTATCTAACGCAACAGTAAAGTCTATTAACTTATCAGACGCTCCAATAACTTCGGCTATTCCAGAAAGTATTTTTCTATTATTTATTTTTATGGTAACGCCTTCAAGCTTTAAAGCTGAAAAAACGGTATCATACAATTGAATAAACTCAACCTCCTGCCACAAAGACTTAGATCCTACCACATCGGCATCGCATTGATAAAACTCTCTAAAACGTCCCTTTTGTGGTCTATCTGCACGCCATACTGGCTGTATTTGGTAACGTTTAAACGGAAACTCTATGTCGTTCTGGTGTTGAACTACATAGCGCGCAAAAGGTACGGTTAAATCGTAGCGAAGGGCTTTTTCTGATATACTTGGTGTTAATTTATTAGAGTTTTTTGTATCATAAGCTTCAACATTGGCTTTAGACAAATAATCCCCAGAATTTAAAATCTTAAAAATCAAACGATCACCTTCTTCACCATATTTTCCCATTAAGGTGTCTGAGTTTTCAAAACTAGGGGTTTCAATAGGCTGAAATCCAAATGTTTCAAAAGCACCACGAATGGTATTAAAGATATAATGACGTTTTGCGACTTGTTCTGGATTAAAATCTCTAGTGCCTTTTGGTATGCTTGGTTTTTGAGCCATATCTAGTACCTGCGAAGGCAGGTATCTTATTTAATGATTATTAATTTTTTTAAAAATAGATTCCTGCCTTACCGAAATAAGTTCTGTACAGGTCGCAGGAATGACAAAAATATATAATGAAATTGTCATTGCGAGCTTTTTCAATAGAAAAAAAGCGTGGCAATCTTTTAAATTGGCACCAAATTAAAAAAATAGCTAAACGATTAACAGATTGCCACGTCGTGCCTCCTCGCAATGACAATTAACCTATCAACTTATCAAAATACTTAAACAGGTCGCCTTTAGTAATAACTGCACCTTGTTCAATCATTTTAAATTTGTCTAAGTTTTTATCGTCTGTATACTCTTTATCAGCTTGTAAAAATTCAACATTCTCATCCATTAAATTTTCACGCAGCCAATTATACCCTTCCTTAGTAGTAATATCCACATCATTTTTTAAGGTAAGCGCTATAACGTACATTTTATCTTCAGCTAAGCGAAACAGATACATATGTTGTGGAGATATATGTTCTAAGTATTCCGCTTTGTTTAAAACACCTTCCCAAATGAGATCACTAAACACATCCAGCTCCATTTCAGCTAATTCTGGCTTGTTGGCTTTAAGGTTTGTCCACTCATCTGCAGTAATAGACTGAGTTGCCAAAAAGTTTATAAACTCCTGATGTAATTCTTCAAATTGCTCTTTTGTAAGTCTTGAGTATTTCATTTAAATAAAAATCAATTACAAGGTAGCTTTATGATCCTGCTTTTCAGCGGGATTAATTCAACTTACAAGTTTTAGTTCGTTTGTTAACTCCAAAAACTTAAGTTTCATTAAAAAAATGCGCTCCTAAATTAAGAGCGCAAATTTAACAATATATATCTTATTATTTTAGAAAATATAACGCAATCCAAATTGCATTTGCCATCTAGAAGCTAAACTAGAATCAAACCCAAAGGAATCCGTTAAGGTTTCATCAAAAGTATAAACAGGAGTGGCTCCGGATGTATCAACACCTATAGGAGACATATTATTTGGTTGTTCTACCACGCCCCAATCGGAATTAATTAAGTTTCCAAAATTAAGAATATCAATACTTAGCTGCAGTGTATTTGTTTTGTCTCCACTTACGTTAAATTTAAAATCCTGTAAGATTTTAACATCCCATCTGCTTCTCCAAGGTGATAAAGCCCCGTATCTATCAAAATAACTTCCTCTGTTGTCGCTTAAATAATCATCTTGCTGAATAAATCTTTCAAAAGCTTCCGCTTGCCCTGGTCCAGAGAACTGCATTTGTTGTACTTCGCTTGCAGTTGGGATATAAATAAGGTCATTATTCTGAAAAGAACTATCACCATTTATATTCCCTGCATAAGTATAATTAAAACGTCCGCCTTGTGCGTATTCACAAAATGCAGAAATTGTAGTTCCCATTTTATCATTTGCATAGGCCCATTTTTTACTTCCAACACCTATAAAACGATGGGTATCTCCATATTTAGAATAAGACAATACATCATTATTAGCATTACCTAAATTAGGGTTAAAATCGAAAGCATCACCAGTAATTTCAGCTTCTATGGAATTTACATCTTTAGCATTTAAATAATTATATGCTACACTTGCATAAATACCATTTTCAAAGGTCTTCTGAGCTTTTAAACTAGCATTCCAAATACGTCCTTTATCTGAATTTGTAAATACATAGGCATTATTACCCCTATCAGCAGGTAAATAAATTGGCCTATTATCTCCAGGCGCATTAAGTGTACCTGATGGGTTTCTTAGTCCCCAGTTTTGTACATGAGCACCATTAATATCTTTAGTATAAGATACATCTCCCGTTAAAACGATACCGTTTTCAAATTTATGATCGGCTCCAACATTAGTTCTCCACACTTGAGGCCATTTAAATTCTGGATCTACTACCTGATAAAAGAAGAAATCTAATCCTTGTACCTGGTTTCCTAACCATACAAACGGAAAACGACCAGTAAAGATACCTGTTCCACCTCGTATTTGTGTTTTACTTTCTCCATTAACATCCCAGTTAAAACCTAAACGTGGAGAAATAAGAAATTTATTGTTTGGTAATTTTCTTGAATCAATTAAGGTTTCCTGGTTTGTGTTAGGATTAAAATAAGGTATTGTAGGATCGAAAGTAAAAGGTTTTCTTGCTATATTTTCATCAATTTTATCTTTGGTATCAAAATATAATGGCTTATCAAACCTAATACCATAAGTTAATTTAAAATTATCGTTTACATTCCATTCGTCTTGTACATAAAACGCTAACTGTCCTACGTTTGTTTCTGCTAAAGACCATCCGTCACCAGCAGCCAAACCGTTATTAGCATTAAAAATATTATCAGCATTAGCTAATGCAGCAGCTAGTGTACCATCATTTACATCTGTTAGAAAAGCATTTAAGTCAGGATATGCTGCAAATGCTCCAACTTCCTGATTAAAATCACCATCTTCATCATAACCAAAAGCTCCTAAATTAAAAGAGTTATCAAATTGAAATTTTTCAAAAGAAAATCCAATTGTAAATGTGTGACTCCCTTTAACTACGTTTAAATTATTGGTAAGTTGAATCACTTTTTGATCTAATCTATTATTAATAGAAAATGGTTCATGACCAGCAATAATATAATTAGAACCACTTCCATCTTGAATAGTAATGGCCGGTGCTGGTGCAGACAATGGAGCTCTAAAATCATCAAAATGAGTATACCCTATCTGTAATTTATTAGTCATTTCATCAGATAATGTCGAATTTAGCTCTAATTGTACTGATTGTATCCCATTATTTATTTCGTATCCTGAGTTTTCAAACTGAAGCGTTGTAAAACTAGGTCCTCTAACCCCCAAAGCGGTAGGGTGTGCTGGTTTTTCTTTAGATGCGTTTAAAAAATTATAGATAATCGCTAAACGGTTATTATCATTAATATTCCAATCTAACTTAAAAATACCTTTTGTAGACTCGGAGCCATAAGTAAACCCTTCATAAGCACCGGTATCATAACCTAATGTTGCCAAAGCATTTGATACACTCATTAAGTCACTTGCAGTTACTCTAGACTCATTAATTGCTCCAGAACCTGTATTAGGTATCCATCCATTGGTTCCTAAATCCGTTCTATCATCTTTTTCAAAATTGGCAAAAAAGAACAATTTATTTTTAATTATCGGACCTCCGATACTAACACCATATTGTACTTGTTCTAAGTCCGGTTTTGTAACATCTTCTCCTTTAATCTTTCCACCAGTTAAGTCCTGATTTCTAAAAAAACCATAAACCGTACCATGAAACTCATTAGTTCCACTTTTTGTAACTGCATTTACTGAAGCTCCTGTAAATCCAGATTGCGTAACATCGTACGGTGCCGTTGATACTGATATTTGATCTATGGCATCTAACGAAATAGGTTGTGCTCCCGTTTGGCCTCCAGGGGTAGGTGCATCTAAACCGAAAGGGTTATTAAAAATAGCGCCATCTAAAGAGAAATTATTATACTGGTCGTTTCTACCTCCAAAAGAATTCCCACTTGCAGATGGTTCTAATCTAGTAAAATCTGCAGCCGATCTTGAAATAGTAGGTAAACGTGTTAATTCACGACGCCCTACACTGGTTTCAGCCCCTGTACGGTCACTCCCAAAAGTTCCTGTGCCTCCACTTCCCTGAATAACAACAGCATCAAGTTGCTCATTGTCTTCTATAAGAACGACATTCAGATTTTGAGTTTTACCCAAGCTTAGGAATATATCATTATATGTTTGATCTTGAAAACCAACAAAACTTATGGTAATTGAGTAAGGTCCTCCTACTCTTAAATTTAATAAGTTAAATCGACCATCAAAATTTGTTGCTGCTCCATATTTAGTACCTGTAGGTGTATGGATAGCTACGACATTCGCACCGGGGAGAGGCTCGGAATTTTTATCTAAAATTAGACCTTTAATGTTTGATGTTGTAACCTGCGAAAACGCAAGAATTCCAAAAAACAAGAAAAACATTGTGAGGGTAGTTTTTTTCATTTAAGTTTATTTTAAGTTAGTCAACTATGCATGCATAGTAATTATTCAAACAAAAATAAACAAAAAAAAGCCATTCATAAGAATGGCTTTACACTATATAAAAGTTTTATTAACTAATTGTTAATACTTTTAGTTTGCTTGAGCAATAACTTCAAAAGGTAAATCAACAGATACCTCTCTATGTAAACGTATCACTGCATTGTATTTTCCTGTACGCTTAATAGTTGTTACTGTTATGAATTTTTTATCAATAGACTGTCCTTCTTTTTCTAGAGCTTCAGCAACATTAATATTATTCACAGAACCAAATAATTTGTCTCCAGCGCCAACTTTAGCAGCTATTTTAATTTCTAATGCTTTTAAAGCTTCCGCCATTTTATTAGCATCATCAACTATTTTCTTCTCTTTAAAAGCTCTTTGCTTTAAATTCTCTGCTAAAACTTTCTTAGCAGAAGAAGTAGCAAGTATAGCTTGTCCTTGAGGAATTAAAAAGTTTCTACCATAACCGTTCTTAACTGTTACAACATCGTCTTTAAATCCTAAATTTTCAACGTCTTGTTTTAATATAAGTTCCATTGTTATCGGTATTTTATTTTAATAAATCTGCTACGTATGGCATTAAAGCTAAGTGACGTGCTCTTTTTACAGCTACAGATACTTTTCTTTGATACTTTAACGAAGTTCCTGTTAAACGTCTTGGTAAAATTTTACCTTGCTCGTTTACAAACTTTAATAAGAAATCTGGATCTTTATAATCTATGTATTTAATACCAGATTTTTTGAAACGACAATATTTCTTTTGTTTGTTTGTCTCAATATTTAACGGCGTTAAATATCTAATTTCTCCGTCTTTTTTTCCTTTAGATTGTTGTTCTATCGATGACATAATTAAGCTTTTTGTTTAAGTTTAACTCTTCTTCTCTCTGCCCATGAAATAGCATGTTTGTCTAATGCAACAGTTAAGTAACGCATAAAACGCTCATCACGTCTAAACTCTACTTCTAAAGCATTAATGACTTCTCCTGGTACAGTGTACTCAAATAAGTGATAGAAACCACTTTTCTTGTTTTGAATTGGGTAAGCTAATTTTTTAAGCCCCCAATCTTCTTTAGCTATCATCTTAGCGCCGTTAGAAACAAGAAAATCTTCGTATTTCTTTACTGTTTCCTTTATCTGATCTTCAGATAAAACGGGATTTAAGATGAAAACAGTTTCATAATGATTCATAAAAATCTATTTAATTGTTAAAAATTGGGTGCAAAAATAACTAATATAAACATATAAAACAACAATAATTTCAGTATATTATACCCCATTGAAAAAATGTTAAAATTTTGTTAAAATGAACGCTTTAACGATGATTTTTGGTTTTTAGCCGAATTTTTTGTACTATTGTCGATATCTTAACCGAAATAATATAAAATGTTATGACATTAAACTGTGTAGTAGTAGACGATTCGGCAATACAACGTCTCTCTATAGTTAAGTTAGTAGAGAATCATCCTTCACTTAACTTAATAGCGGAGTACAGTAGTGCCTTAGAAACTAAAAATGGTTTAAATACGCATCAAGTAGATTTAATTTTTTTAGACATTGAAATGCCAGTGTTAAATGGATTTGAACTTTTAGACGTATTAAACAATAAACCACAAATTATTTTTGTAACCGGTAAAACCGAATATGCTTTTAAAGCGTTTAATTATGACGCTACCGATTATTTACATAAACCAATTACAAGAGAACGCTTTAACACTTCTGTTGATAAAGCTTTAGAGCAACATAGATTGACTTTAGACTTTAACGAAGAGGAAGGTGAACATATTTTTGTAAAAAGTAATCTTAAAAAACGTAAAGTTTATATTAAAGATATTAAATGGATTGAAGCGCTTGGTGATTATGTAAAACTAGTTACAGAAGAAACCAGCTTAGTAGTATTATCTACAATGAAATCTTTTGAAGCTGAATTACCTGAAGGTAAATTTTTAAGAATCCACAAATCATACATTGTTAATCTTGATAAAATAGACAGATTTAACAGTAAAAATGTTGAAGTTGGAGCTTATGAAATTCCTTTAAGTAGAAATAAAAAGACTCAGTTAGTTGATGCTTTAAATAATATTTAAAACCTACTAACTAACCAACAAACCGAATTAAATTAAAAGTTATCGACATTTAAAATTATTTTAACCGACCGAAAATCTTTTATACTTGAAAAGCTATTATTTACTTTAATGATAGCTTTTTTTGTTTTTGATAACGAATGCTCCTTTGGAATCTTGACCAGAATATTTTTATGAAATTGATTTCTTATTCTAGAAATTGGTGGTGACTCCGGTCCCAAGACATTATCTTTAAAAAATTGCCTTAAAGACTTTGCAAACCAAACCGAAGCTGTATCTACCCTATTATAATCTTTGTGCTTTAAAGTGATTTTTATTTGTTTGTAAACAGGCGGATATTTATAATTATAACGCTCGTTCATTTGTTCGTTAAACATCTCTACATAGTTATTAGTAGATAGTTGTTGCAGTATGTTATGATACGGGTTATAGGTTTGTATTAACACTTTCCCTCTCTCATCTGTACGCCCTGCCCTGCCAGAGACTTGTAACATCAATTGAAAACTTCGTTCGTGTGCTCTAAAATCAGGAAAATTAAGCATATTATCTGCATTCATAATACCAACCAGTTTTACATTTCTAAAGTCCAACCCCTTTGTTAGCATTTGCGTTCCTACTAAAATATCTATTTCTTGCTGCTCCAGAGCTGTGATGATCTTTTCATAGCCATATTTACCTCTTGTGGTATCTAAATCCATACGTGCTACTTTATAATCTGGAAACAATAATTTCACCTCTTCTTCAATTTGTTCGGTTCCAAATCCTTTAGTGTCTAATTCAGAACTTCCGCAAGCCATACAATCTTTTATCATAGCCGAATTATAACCACAATAGTGACAACGTAATTGGTTTCTATATTGGTGATAGGTTAAACTCACATCGCAATTAGGACACTGTGGCGAATTACCGCAGGTGTTACATTCTACAATAGGAGAAAATCCACGTCTGTTTTGAAATAATATAATTTGATGCCCTTCCCTTAATGTTTCTGTCATTTCTTCGATAAGTCTATCGCTAAAATGCCCTTTCATTAATTTCTTTTTAAACTTTTCTTTAATATCAACTAGTTCTATATCCGGCATCAAAACATCATTATAGCGTTTAGTTATTTCTACAAAACCATACTTATTTTGCTTGGCATTAAAGTAACTTTCTAAACTTGGTGTCGCAGAACCTAAAAGTATTTTTGCCCCGTGCATATTTGCTAATACCACAGCCGTATCGCGTGCATGGTAACGTGGTGCAGGATCAAACTGCTTAAAAGATTGCTCATGCTCCTCATCAACAACAATAAGACCTAGATTATCAAACGGTAAAAAGATAGAAGAACGTGCCCCTAAAACTATTTTTGCTTTTACAGTATTATTTAAGACATGATTCCAAACCTCAACACGTTCCTGAGATGAATATTTGGAATGGAAAATAGCGACCTGCTCTCCGAAATAATTTTGTAATCGTGTAATTAACTGTGCTGTTAATGCTATTTCTGGCAATAAATAGAGCACTTGCTTTCCTTGATTTATAGTATCTTCAATTAACTTAACATATACTTCGGTTTTACCAGAAGAAGTCACTCCATGCAACAATACAACCGCATGTTTAACAAAAGCGTTCTTTATTTCTTTTAGAGCTGTTTCTTGATACTCATTAAGATTTTTAGTAGCCTCATTGTCTTCTCCTGAATATTGAACACGATCTGTTTGAATATAGTATTCCTCAAGAATGCCTTTATCAATCAATGATTTTATAACCGCCGTTGATGCGCCACTTTCTGAAGATAGATCTGAAACTTTTACAGGCTTTTTTGTAGTAGCAGAAACAGAAAACAACGTTAAAATGACCTGACGTTGTTTTGGTGCTCTATTTAGATTTTCTAATAATTGTTGAAGTGCCGTTTCTGAAGAAAAACTGGCTCCTAGTTTTACATAACGAACCAGTTTTGGCTTATACTTTTCATAGACTTCTTCTTCTACAGAAATAGCCTCTTTTTCAATTAATCGCTTAATAACCGGTAATACATTCTTTTTATCAAGGATATTAGAAATATCATGAATTTTTAAAGACGACTGATGGTGTAATGCTTCGTAAACCAAAAACTCATCATCTTTCAATATACCTTCATCAATGCTTTTAATAGTATTCTTTAAAATAACGGTTTCGCTTTCTAAAATAAATGCACTTGGTAAAGCAGCCCGCATCACATCCCCTAGCGTACACATGTAGTAGTTAGAAATCCATTGCCACAATTGTAATTGCTTTTCTGTTACAATAGGAGAATCATCTAGAATTTGCTGAATATCCTTAGCTTCGTATGCTGTGGGGGCTTCCTGATGTATTTTATAAACTATTCCTGTATAAATTTTAGACTTTCCAAAAGGAACAGCAACACGCATACCAACTTTTAAAAAATCAGCTTCAGACGCTGTTACATTATAAGTAAATAACTTTTTAAGCGGAACAGGAATTATAACGTCTATAAAAAAGCTCAAAGAAAATGTATGTTTTTTAGTTATTAATTAACACGCTCCCAATATTGGGTTGCATAAAAAAAGGAAATATAACCTCTTACTTGTAAAATATTAGGGTTATTGGTTAGCTTTAATCTGCAATCATATTTTTTTCCTCTCTCTGGATCAAATATAGTTCCGTTTTTATAGTATTCACCTTCCGGTTTCATATTCTTAATTAAAACCAGGCCCAAAACAGGTTTGTCCTTTTCTTCTCCAACACATTTTTCACACAAAGCGTCTTTTTTGTCCGAATTTAATATCTCTACTATCTTACCAAAAACATAATCATTTTCTTTATAAATCTCAACTATAGATTTTGCTTCTTTAGTTTCATCATCAATAGTCTTCCACTTCCCAAAAATATCCTGCGAAAAGGCACAAATATTAACAAAACAGCAAAAAAACAAAACAACTTTTTTTAATCTTAACATTGTTTACGCAATTTATTCAGAGAGGCATTTAATTCGTAACCTAACAACAAAATATTAGCATTAAGCCACAAATAAAATAACAGAATTAATAACGCTCCAATAGAGCCATATAGTTTATTGTATTGTCCAAAATTTTCAATATAAAGCCCAAATAAATAAGATGATAAAATAATGAGTAATGTTGTAAATAATGCACCTACGGAAAAGAATTTTGAATGTTTTCCTTCCTGAGTACCAAAATAATATAAAGTTGCTGTTGCCAGATATACCATAAGAACGAAAAATGCATATTTAGCTATATCTGTCCACAATACATTTTGACTTTGCACCTGGTAGCCCTTATTTTCTAATACATCAAATAATTCTTGTACAACATATATTTGAAAATACCCTAAAACAGCTATGGTAATAATAAGTAAAAACGCTAATATTAATGCGATACCTAATGCATACAGATATTGTTTAAAAAAATTCCGGTTTAATTGCTGGTGATATGAATTTTCGAAACCCGAAAACACAGCATTTACACCATTTGCCATCAAAGCTATCGATAATATAAAAACTGATGATAGTAGACCGCCTCGTTGTGATTGATCAATATTCTCAAAAATATTTTCAAAGAAAAAATCAGATGTGTTTGGTGGTAAAAAAGATTCCAAAAAGGTTAAAAACTCAATTTTAAAATCATCTATCGGCACATATGGAATAATGATTAAAACAAATAATAAAAAAGGAAACAGTGCCATAAAAAAACTAAAGGCTATAGCACTTGCACGGGTTGTTAAAGCACCACGTACAATACCTGTAATATAAAGTTCTAATAAATCGTAAAACGATAACCCTTCAAGACCTGGTAATTTTAGTTTCTTGAAAACTCGCACCAAGACATTTATTACTGGAATCTTATCAAGTTTGTCTTCAATAGGCTTGGTCATTCATTTAGTATAAACGTCTAAAAGTTTATTGTTTCATACACAAAAACCTAAACTAATTTGAAAGTAATAAAAACTAATTTACAGCTTTTAAACTTAAATCCATGTTATGAACAGAATGTGTTAAAGCACCACACGAAATATAATTTACACCACATTCTGCATAATGTCTAATAGTGGTTTCATTTATGTTACCCGAAGACTCTGTAAGACATTTATTGCCAATCATTTTCACTGCTTTTCTGGTGTCTTCGTAATCAAAGTTATCTAGTAAAATTCTATAAATACCATCGATTTTTAATATTTCTTCAACCTCCATTAAATTTCTGGCTTCAACCATAATTTTTAAATCTTTATTGGTTTCTCTCAGATACGACTTAGTCATTTCAATGGCTTTTGTAATACCTCCTGCAAAATCAATATGATTGTCTTTAAGCATGATCATATCATATAATGCAAATCTGTGATTTTCTCCGCCACCAATAACTACTGCCCATTTTTCCAATACACGAATTCCTGGAGTGGTTTTACGAGTATCAAGAATTTTAGTATTAGTTCCTTTTAATAAATTAACAAACATCCTTGTTTTAGTAGCTATCGCGCTCATACGCTGCATAGCGTTTAACACTGTTCGTTCTGCTTTCAAAATAGATTGCGAAGACCCTTCAATAAACATAACCACATCTCCATAAGTAACTTCTGTACCATCTTCAATTCTAACATCTAATTTCAGGTTCTTATCTACATAAGCAAGTACTTTTTTAGCAAAATTAACCCCACCTATAACGCCTTTGTCTTTAACTAAAATCTTTGCTCTACCTTTAGCATTTTCAGGAATACAAGCCAAAGAGCTATGATCACCATCGCCCACATCTTCTCTTATAGCGTTTGAAATTATTGCTTTAACCTCTGTATCAAATTGCTCTTGTGTTATCATATAATTAGTCAGTTTGCAACAAAAATAAGAAATTGATTTACTAAATTAAATTTTACATTTATGAAATTTTTATTTTTTTCATCTTAAAAATATGTTTTTCATAAATACTAAACAGTAATTTTGCTTTTATGACTATAAAACTTCTCGCCATTGGAAAGACTGATAACAAAAACCTTCAATTGCTAATTGATGAATATACAAAGCGTTTAGGTTTTTATATAAAGTTTTCGCTGGAAATCATTCCTGATATAAAACATGCTAAAAATTTAAGTAAGGAACAGCAAAAGCAAAAAGAAGGTGAACTCATTATAAATAAACTTCACACGAGTGATATTTTGATTTTATTAGATGAAAACGGTAAACAATTAGATTCTGTTGAATTTTCCAGTTACCTACAAAAACATATGAACTCTGGTATTAAACAGCTGGTTTTGGTTATTGGCGGACCTTATGGGTTCTCACAGGATGTTTACAACAAATCAAATGGAAAAATATCACTATCTAAAATGACATTTTCCCATCAGATGGTACGTTTATTTATTATTGAACAACTATATAGAGGGTTTACTATTTTAAAGAATGAACCTTATCATCATAGATAATATCAATTGAATTTTAAGATGAATAACTTATAAATTCTCTAATTCCAACTGCTCTTTCTTAGTAAGTTTTGCCACAACTAATCGATATGAAATATCTAACCATTCGTATAATATTTTATCAGAAATTGAACCATCAACCACAACCGTGCTCCAATACTTCTTACTAAAATATGAAGGTTCTTGTAATGCATCATATTCCACACGAAGTTCTTCTATAGTTTCTGACTCGCATTTAATACTAAAACTATCGAATGTATTTATATCGGTGGCCGTAAACATCTTACCTTTTACTTTAAAGACAAGAACATGAGGCAACTTAGAAAATGGAATAGATTCGGTGACTCCTTTCTTAGACAAACAATACCATCTATAATCTTCAATGTTCACTATATTAAATATTAAACCTTTAATTAATGTGTTTTATAAACTTCTTTTCTTTTTTCCAATTGACGCTCTAGGTCTTTAATAGTCTCCCTAACAGACACCTCAAAATTTCGTTCATTAGACGTTGCAAAAATTCGAGGTCCTGGTAAACTCAATTCTATGTTGCAAATTTTACCTGTATCATGTTGATTTTCGTTTTGTTTAAAATGCACACTGGCACTTATTAAAAACTCATATCTGTTAAATATTTTTTTTAATTTTTCTTCTGTGAAAGCCGAAAGTGTTTCACTTACATCTACACCTACATACTGAATGTTTACTGTCATAATTATTTCTATTTTAATATTATAATTCTGATCTAAGATACTTGTTTTCTAAATAATTTTTAGTAACAAAAATCATAAAAAAGTTATAAAATATTTTTACTTATAAATCAATATAGTAGTATTTTTGAAAACTTAAATCCATTTCATTTATGCAACTTGTTTTCGCCACTAACAACCTTAACAAAATAAAAGAAGTACAAGGTTTGATTCCTGATCATATAAAATTATTAAGCTTAAATGATATTGGTTGTTTTGAAGACATCCCAGAGACTCAAAATACAATTGAAGGCAATAGTATTGAAAAGGCTAATTACGTAAAAACCCATTATGGATATGATTGTTTTGCTGATGATACAGGCTTGGAAGTAGAAGCATTAAACGGAGCACCAGGCGTTTACTCTGCTCGCTATGCTGGCGAGCAACGCGATGCTAATGACAATATGAATAAATTATTGACTGAGTTAAACACAAAAACTAGCAGGAATGCACAATTTAAAACGGTTATAACATTACAACTTAATAATAAACAACACACCTTTACAGGCATATGTAAGGGAGAAATAACACATACTAAAAAAGGGGAGCTTGGTTTTGGCTACGACCCTATTTTTAAACCTAATGGACACCAGCTAACGTTTGCTGAAATGGACTTGACACTTAAAAATAGTATTGGCCATCGAGGAAAAGCTATTCTTCAATTAGTAGATTTTTTAAATTCCTAATCCTTAAAAAATCAAGTATAAAAAACCAAAAATCATGTTGGTGGTTAATATTCTTTATCTTACTTTTAATCCATGACAGAGGAAGATATTGAAAAAGAAAATGCAGCAATTACTAAAGCCTACAAAGAATTATTAAAGGTTAGCTACACAACGCTATCTGATGATGATAAAAAACTAATACGTAAAGCTTTTGATGTTGCTATTGATGGTCATAAAGACCAACGTAGAAAATCTGGAGAAGCTTATATTTTTCATCCTTTAGCTGTAGCAAAAATAGTTGCTCAGGAAATTGGATTGGATGGCACTTCTATTGCTGCTGCCCTACTCCATGATGTTGTTGAAGATAGTCCGGATTATAGTATAAAAGACATTGAAAAACTATTTGGAAAAACAATAGCCACCATAGTAGATGGTCTCACAAAAATATCTTCTTTAAGTAAGGAAAAAGACATGAATGTGTCTTTGCAGGCAGAAAATTTCCGTAAAATGCTGCTTACACTTAATGATGATGTGCGTGTTATCATAATAAAAATTGCAGACAGGCTCCATAATATGCAAACAATGGCGTCGATGCGTCCTGACAAACAGGAAAAAATAGCCTCAGAAACTTTATATATTTATGCGCCTCTAGCACATCGAATTGGTTTATACAACATTAAGACCGAGCTTGAAGACTTAGGATTGAAATATACCGAACCTGGTGTTTATAATGATCTTTTTGATAAAATAAAAGAAAGCAAGGAAGAACAGGATAAATATATTGAAGAATTTAGTGAGGTAATTAGGAACTCATTAAATAAAGAAAATTTTGATTATACTATAAAAGGACGACCAAAGTCTATTTTTTCAATTAGAAAAAAAATGCTCAAGCAGGGGGTCTCTTTTGATGAAGTATACGATAAGTTTGCGGTAAGAATTATTTATAAAAGTGACGAGGTTAATGAAAAGTTTTACGCCTGGAAAATATACTCCGTTGTAACAGATCATTTTAGACCTAACCCCATACGTCTTCGTGATTGGATTTCCTCTCCTAAATCTACAGGATATGAAGCTTTGCATATTACTGTTATGGGACCTAAAGGACGTTGGGTAGAAGTTCAGATACGAAGTGAACGTATGAATGAAATTGCCGAAAAAGGCTATGCTGCTCACTATAAATACAAACAGGATAACGAGAAAGAAGATAATTTAGAAAGTTGGATTAATAAACTTCAGGAAGCTTTAGAAAACCCAGACACAAATGCAGTAGATTTTGTTGAACAATTTAAACTCAACCTTTATTCGCAGGAAATATTTGTGTTCACACCTACCGGAGAATTAAAATCATTACCTAAAGGCGCTACATCATTAGACTTTGCCTTTAATATTCATACCGAAGTTGGTATGAGAACAAGAGGTGCCAAAGTAAATGGTAAATTAGTGCCATTGAGTCATGAATTGCAAAGTGGTGATCAGGTAGATATTTTAACCTCTGAAACAGCAAAGCCTAATGCCAACTGGTTAGACTATGCCACCACAGCTAGAGCTAGAAGCAAAATAAAATCAGCTTTAAAAGAAGATAAAAAACGTATTGGCGAAGATGGCAAAGAAATTCTTAGAAGAAAACTAAAGCAGCTAAAAATAACGCTGAATGAAGCTTCTACGAATGAGCTAGTTAACTATTTTAAACTTAAGACAAGTTTAGATTTATTTTATAGGGTTGGTATTGGTACGATTGACAATACCATGATTAAAAGCTATGCTGCTTCCAGAAGCAACGCTTTAATGAGTTTTATTAAAAATAAAATTACCAGAAAAGCAACTATAAAAAAAGAAGACTTAGAAAAAGAAGAAGTTACTGCTAAATACGATTCTTTAGTCTTCGGTAAAGAAGAGGAAAAACTAGACTATAAAATATCTAATTGCTGCAACCCAATTCCCGGAGATAAAGTTTTTGGTTTTCTAACCGTTAATGAAGGCATTAAGATTCATAAAAAAAACTGCCCCAATGCACTTAGTTTACAATCCAATTATGCTTACAGAATTATGCAAGCCAAATGGGTAGACTCTTCGCAGCAAGAGTTCTTAGCTAAAATTAAGGTTACAGGTATCGATCATATAGGATTAGTAAGTGATATCACTTCTATTATTTCAGACAATATGCATGTGAATATGAAGAGCTTAAGTTTTGAAAGTGATGACGGCTTATTTTCGGGAAAAATCAATGTCGTTGTAAAAAATAATACCATTATAAAAAAGCTTTTAGAGAAGTTAAAAAAAATTAATGGTATAGATAAGGTTACTAGAGTGTAAAAAAAGTGTAAATTTGCGACGGAATTATGAATGCAAAGGCAGATACAAAAAATCAAGATATAGTAAAAAGCGTATTTACTAGCTTTTTAGAAAATAACGGGCACCGAAAAACTCCCGAACGCTACGCTATACTGCAAGAAATTTATAATAATACAGAACATTTCGATATAGAATCCTTATATCTTAGTATGAAAAACAAGAAATATCGTGTTTCTCGTGCTACACTTTACAATACTATAGAATTACTTCTGGAATGTGGTTTGGTAAGAAAACATCAGTTTGGACAGAACCAAGCACATTATGAAAAATCATATTTCGATAGACAACACGATCATGTTATACTAACTGATACCGGGGAAGTTATAGAGTTTTGCGACCCTAGAATTCAATCTATCAAAAAAACAATCGAAGAAATCTTCGATATAGAAATTAATAACCATTCACTCTATTTTTACGGAAATAGAAAATCAAACACTTAACTAATTTTTTACAATGGCAGTAGATTTACTACTAGGATTACAATGGGGAGACGAGGGCAAAGGAAAAATTGTTGACGTACTTACCTCTAACTACAATATTATTGCACGTTTTCAAGGTGGTCCCAATGCAGGGCATACTTTGGTATTTAATGGCAGAAAACATGTTTTACATACCATCCCTTCTGGCATATTCCATGACGATGCTACAAATTTAGTAGGTAATGGCGTTGTTATAGACCCTGTTATTTTTAAAGGGGAACTAGACAAGTTAGAAGAACAACATGTAGATTATAGAAAATCCTTAGTTATTTCTCGTAAAGCACATATCATTTTACCAACGCATCGTTTGTTAGATGCTGCTAGTGAAGCATCTAAAGGAAAAGCTAAAATAGGTTCTACCCTTAAAGGTATTGGCCCGACTTACATGGACAAAACGGGTAGAAATGGTATTCGTGTTGGTGATTTAGAATTGAGAGACTGGAAAGAACGTTATAGAGCACTAGCAGATAAGCATGAATCCATGATCTCTTATTATAATGTAGACATAGAGTATGATTTAGCAGAGCTAGAAGTAGATTTTTTTAAAGCTGTAGATGTTTTAAAATCTTTAAAGTTTATAGATTCTGAAGAATATATTTATCAAGCACAAAAATCTGGGGAAACCATACTTGCAGAAGGTGCGCAGGGATCGTTATTAGATATCGACTTTGGTACTTATCCATTTGTAACATCAAGTAATACAACAGCTGCTGGTGCTTGTACAGGATTAGGTGTATCGCCCAACCAAATTGGTGATGTATTTGGTATTTTTAAGGCCTATACAACACGAGTAGGTTCTGGTCCTTTCCCAACTGAGCTTTTTGATAAAGATGGAGAAACTATGGCACGTGTTGGTAATGAGTTTGGTGCTACTACCGGACGCCCAAGACGTTGTGGTTGGTTAGATTTAATTGCTTTAAAATATGCATGCCAAGTAAATGGTGTTACACAATTAATGATGATGAAAGGCGATGTACTATCTGGTTTTAAAACCTTGAAAGTATGTACGGCCTATAAATATAAAGGAGACGTTATTAAACATTTTCCTTATAATATTGAACCAGAAAATGTAGAACCAATATATACCGAGTTTAAAGGCTGGGACGAAGATTTAACAACCATGTCTGAAGCGTCTCAATTACCTCAAGCTTTAAACGATTATATTGAATTTTTAGAAAAAGAATTAGAGATTCCTATTACTATTGTTTCTGTAGGACCTGATAGAAAACAGACTATTTTTAGAGAACAGTTGGTTCACTAAGTACTAGAACACATATTGATATAAAAAACGCTTCAAAGTATTTTTGGAGCGTTTTTTGTTTATAAACCAAAACAAATTCTTTAGAAAATTTAAAAACTATTCTTATTCCCAATTAAAACAAAAGACTACTTTTTTAGTAGTCTTTTTCTTTTATATTTGCCTTATGGAGGAATTGAATTTTAATGTATATAATGTCCTTATTCTTGCAGGAATTATTCATGGTTTTATTTTCAGTTTGATTATTTTCTTAAATAAAAACCTTAATTCAAAAACCAATTACCTTCTTGCGTTTACCATTTTATCTTTAGCTTTTAGCAACCTACAATATTGGTTTATAGATACTGGTATAATACCAAGATATAAATACGATAATAATAGCTTATTATTTATTCCTTTTGAGTTTTTAATGCTTCCATTCTTTTTTCTTTTTGTTAAAAGCTATCTCAATAAAAAAATCAATAGACTTGAATATATCTATCTATTTATTCCTTTTTTACTAAGTATAGTGTATTTATTAGTTAGAAACTTTCTAAATGATGATCTAGCTATTATAAAAATTTTCAATTTAGTTGTAGAATACATTTCTATTATTTTCTCCATAACGATAATAGTTTTAGTTTTTAGACTGTTAATAATTTATCAAAAAAGCCATTCAAAATATAGCATCCATGATGTCATCATAAAAACAAAATGGCTTAAAAGAATTTTATTTTTAGGAATTTTACTTTGTGTTTTATGGGGGATTTCACTAAGTATTTTTAAAAACTTATTTAATGGAGGATATTATCATTTATATCCATTATGGATTGGTCTATCTATTTTAATTTATTGGATAGGTTACTCTGCTATTTTACAGAAACATTTATATCAAGAAAGAAAAGAAATAAGAAAGAAAATTTCTAATAAATCGCATAAAAAACTACTACCAATAAACAATAAAGCAAAGTCTGCAACCTATTTAAAAATTGATGGTTTAATAATTGACAACAAACTACATTTAGATCCATCTTTATCTTTAAAAACACTTTCCAAAAAACTTAACCTAAGTGAAGGTTATATTTCTCAACTTATAAACAAAAACTCTAATTTGAGTTTTAACGACTATATAAATTCGTTAAGAATAAACGATGCTAAAGAAATGTTGACTAATGACAATTATAAAAATTATACCATTTTGGCTATTGGGTTGGAATCTGGATTTAATTCAAAATCTAGTTTTTATGCCGCATTTAAAAAGTTCACAGGGCAAACACCTATTGAATATAAAAAAGGTGTCCGGAATCTTTAACTTTTTATAAAAACTGGACTTTGACACCTCAAAATAGCGATACTTTTGCTTCTCATTAATCATAAATACAATCGAGGGCGTAATGTTTAGAATCAGTCACCTTTTATCAATTAATCAATAAGGTAGTGAATCTCATCAAAGTAATGAGTTTCTATTTTTTTAGAACATCTAAATAGCCTTAAAAATAACAAAAAAGCTGAAAAATTTAAATATCGAATTCCTAAATACAAATAGAAAACAATTTCTTTTTCCTATCAATTACTTGATATTTTATAATATCATTTTATAGTTAAAACATAAATTATTATAAATTATGAAAAAAATAATTATTGGAATCCTTATTTCAACTTCTTTTTTCTGTTTTGGACAAAACAAAAAAATTGAAAACTGGACAGAAAAAGAGAAGATCAAATATCAGAAGCTAATAGAATTAGCTCAATATGTAAATGGAAAAGAAAAATCTGAAATTTCTAATGACATTTTGTTTAAGAAGTATATCGAATTTGATTATGTATTAAAAGATACATCTAAAATTCGAATTGAAAAACGAATCCAATCATTTGACACTTTATTTTATTATTTCAGAAGACCAATAGATAGTTTAGAAATTAAAAACCTAGATGCAAAACCTGTCCGATTTTATAAAGAGCATAAAATCTATAAGCCTTTTAATAATGAATTGGCAGGAATAAAATCAAATGTTTTTGTCTATTTTATAAAAGACAAACCTGAAAACCCTAAAGGGACTTTATGGTTTGATGAAAAATCTAATAAATTAATTGCTTGGATTTTATTAAATCAAGGTGGATATCGATATTTTTTATCTTTTAACTTGTTATAAGGCGCTTAACAAACTACTAAACAAGTAACCATTTTTAATTATAAAAAACGCTTCAAAGTATTTTGGAGCGTTTTTTGTTTTATTCCTAATCATAAAAAATATCCAACAGATAATTAAACATCATTATAATCGTTATTTTTGCGACAAACTTTTTATATTTTGAACAAACTACAAGTTTTATTTTTTATCCTTATTATTGGCTTTGTTTCATTAACAACCCATGCGCAAGAAAAAAAGAAAATTGAAATTGAATACGCTGGTAAACTTACCATAGACGAAGATAACTACCCAGGTGCCAAAGTGCTAACCCGTGATGATGCACAACAAGTACATATAAAACATAAGGGTGCAAATATGTGGTGCGATAAAGCCATTCATTATGGTAAAGAAAATTTCATTGAAGCTTATGGTAACGTTCAATTGAAACAAGGTGATACCATAGACATGACCTCAAAATATGTAGAATATAGTGGCCTAACTGGTTTAGCATTTGCAAGTGGAGATGTTGTTTTAAAAGACCCTAATTCCACAATATCCTCAGACACCCTATATCTAGACCGCATCAAACAACAAGCTTTTTATAAAAGTGGTGGAACGGTTGTAAAAGATTCATCTGGTACTATTACAAGTAAAATTGGGAGGTATTACATGGATATTAAAAAATACCAATTTGTTGAAGATGTGGTATTAGTAAATAAAGAATCAACCATTAATTCCAATTTTTTCGATTTCTACTCAGATACCGGTCATGCTTATTTATTTGGTCCATCAACAATAACAACAGAAACAAGCGTAACGTATTGTGAAAAAGGATTTTACGATACCGAAAATAAAGTGGGCTATGCCTTAAAAAAAGCAAGAATAGATTATGATAATCGTATTATAGAAGGAGACAGTCTGTATTTTGATAATAATATTAGTTTTGCTTCGGCTACCAATAACATTAAAGTAACAGATACTATTAATAATAGTATCATAAAAGGCCATTACGCCGAGGTTTTCAAAGAAAAAGATTCTGTATTTATTACAAAGCGAGCTTTAGCAATTACACAACAAGAAAACGATTCTATCTATATGCATGCAGATAAAATCATGGTAACAGGAAAGCCTGAAAATCGTATTATCAGAGCTTATTATAATGCTAAAATATTCAAGTCTGATCTTAGCGGCAAAGCAGATTCCATACATTCAAACCAAAGAACTGGTATTACAGAATTAATAAATTTAGACCGGTTTTCGTCTGGCGATAAATTTTCTACAAAACGAAGACCTATTATCTGGAATATAAAAAATCAAATGACAGGGGATACCATTCATTTAATCTCAAATACAGAAACAGAAAAAATAGATTCGCTAAGGGTTTTCAATAATGCCTTTATTATTAGTAAAGACACAATAAGTGAAAATGGTTATAATCAAATTTACGGCATGCGATTAACAGGTCTATTTAATGAAGAAAATGAGCTAAGGCAAGTTGATATCGTCAAAAATGCTGAGTCTATTTTTTATACGCGCAATGATAAGCAAGAACTTATAGGTATTGACAAAGCTAAATCTGGAAGCATTTCCATGCTTTTTGCTGCAGGTGATATAGAAGAATATAATCGAATAAATCAAGTGGATGGTAAATTATATCCTGAATCTAAATATCCTGAAAAAGAAAAAATCTTAAAGGGTTTTGATTGGCGTGAAGATGAGCGTCCCATGAGCGTTGAAGATTTATTTAAAGATGATCCACCTTTAGTTTTACCTGTTATAAAAGGATTAGAAGATTATGTTCCTCAAGAAGATTTCTTTGACGAAGAGATGCTAAAACGCATTGAAAATTCTGATACTCGACCAAAAAACAACAGAGAAGAACCTCTAAAAGCATCGAGGAATATTCCAAAACCAGTTGAAAAGAAACAAGTTCCCTTAACTCCAAAAACCATAAAACAAAACCGAAAGAAACTTATTGAATCTAAAGCTAACCGTCCTAACAGGAAATAGTGAAATCAGATTTTTTTAAATATCAAGCGCAAACAACGCCTCACCCATTAGCCATGGAAATTTCTCATGCTAGCGGTTCCTATATTTATGATACCGAAAATAAAGCATATTTAGATTTTGTAGCAGGAGTTTCGGCGTGCCCTTTAGGGCATAATCATCCTAAAGTTATAAATGCAATTAAAGCTCAATTAGACAATTATTTGCATGTCATGGTATATGGAGAATATATCCAGAAACCAGCTGTAGAGCTCACTAAATTATTAGCTAAAAATCTCCCCGATTCTCTAGAAAAAACATATTTAACCAATTCGGGTACCGAAGCCATTGAAGGCGCCTTAAAACTAGCCAAACGTGCTACTGGAAGAAGTGAAATTATAGCAGCACATAATGCATATCATGGCAACACCATGGGAGCTATGAGTGTTATGGGGTATGAAGAAAGAAAACAAGCCTACAGACCATTATTACCAGATGTACAATTCATTACCTTTAATAATGAAACCGAGTTAGAGCACATCACGATTAAAACGGCTTGCGTAATATTAGAAACGATACAAGGAGGAGCTGGTTTTATAGAACCACAAGAAAAGTATTTAGAAAAGGTAAGAAACCGATGTGATGCTGTTGGAGCACTTCTAATTTTAGATGAAATTCAACCAGGTATAGGTAGAACAGGTAAGCTTTTTGGGTTTGAGCATTATAATTGTATTCCAGATATTTTAGTTACTGGTAAAGGTTTAGGTGGCGGTATGCCTATAGGCGCTTTTACAGCTTCTGGAAAACTTATGGAGTTATTACAGGACAACCCAAAATTAGGGCATATAACTACTTTTGGAGGTCACCCGGTTATTGCGGCATCTGCTCTGGCAACCTTGAAAGAAATTACAGAAAGCAACTTAATGCAGCAAGCATCAGAAAAAGAAAAATTAATCCGTAAACTTCTGGTACATCCGCTCATTAAAGAAATTAGAGGAAAAGGACTTATGCTTGCCATTATAATGCCTTCAGAAGAGATAACAAATTCATTAATTCTTAAGTGCCAAGAAGCAGGTTTAATACTATTTTGGCTCCTTTTTGAACCCAAAGCAGTAAGAATAACGCCGCCTTTAACCATTACAAATGAAGAAATTTCTAAAGGCTGCTCAATAATTATTAAGGCTTTAAGTACTATTGAAGACTAACCACACCTCTCAACGTTCTGAAAATCAAATCAAAAAGCCTAAAACGCCACAAAAAGGCATAGTTGTTGATTACTTTGTTAAAAACATTTGCTTGACCTGTCGTGATTAAGGCAAATAGAAGCTTAAATTTATTCATATAGAAACTTACAATAGTGTGTATGGAGTTTAGTCATAATGACAACAACAATTTACCCTTGTCAAAATTTGAATCGATGCTAAAAACAAATCATGTTTTATTCTTCGATTCTGAAGAGTTTGAAAACATTATTCACTATTATCTAAATCAAGGCAAAATAGCTTTAGCAAAAAAAGCGATTAAATTAGGCCTAGACCAACACACCACATCTATAAATCTAAGACTTTTTAAAGTTGAAGTTTATGTTTTCGAAGATAAACTAGTAGAGGCAGATACTTTATTGAATGAGCTTTATAGTCTAGATCCCATGAATGAGGAAATCTACATTCAAAAAGCCAACATATTATCTAAAAAAGATGAGCACCAACAAGCTATAGATGTATTAAAAAAAGCATTAGAACTCACAGACGATGTTATTGATTTGTATTCTTTAATTGGTATGGAATATCTCTTTTTAGACCAATTTGAAAATGCCAAAATATATTTCATAAAATGTTTAGATGAAGATATGGAGGATTATTCTTCACTTTACAATGTAATATATTGTTTTGAATATCTAGGTCAAAATGAAGAAGCCATTTCTTATTTAAATACATTTCTGGATAAAAACCCATATTGTGAAGTAGCATGGCATCAATTAGGAAAACAATATTATGCCTTGAAAAAGTATAAAAAAGCATTGGCTGCTTTTGATTTTGCTATTATTTCTGACGATACTTTTGTAGGTGCATATCTAGAAAGGGGAAAAGTACTTGAGGAATTGAAACGTTATGATGATGCCATAGAAAACTATAGTATTTCTTTAAAACTAGATGAACCAACATCTTTTGCTTTATTACGTATAGGAAGCTGCCATGAAAAATTAAGAAATGATGATTTAGCAGTTCAATACTACTACAAGACTGTACATGAAGACCCTTTATTAGATAAAGGCTGGATAGCAATAACAAAATATTATAACAGAAAAAAGAATTTCCAAAAAGCATTATATTATATAAATAAAGCGATTAATATAGACCCTGAAAATGTTATCTATTGGAAGCTATATTCACAAATTAACCAACGCCTTAACTTTTATGAAGAAGCAGAACGTGGGTTCAAAAAAACACTGGAATTAGGAAATTATGAACTCAACACCTGGTTATCTCGTGGTGATTTATTAATCAAACTTGGCGAACCACAAGCTGCCATTTATAATTTTGAGCAAGCGATGGAATTTTATCCCGAAAATGCTGAGTTAGAATATCGTTTAGCTGGTTTATATTTTTCTCTAAATGAAAATGACAAAGGGACTTTCCATTTAAAAAATGGAATTCGTTATAATAAAGAATACGCTTTTATAATCGAAGAACTTTTCCCTAAAGTTTCTAATAAAATACTGGTAAAAGCACTACTTAAAAATAAGACCATAAAATAACCTGTTTTTCGTTAACACAGACTCCATCATCCGTATAATGCCCATATAAACATTAAATACGAACCTGCTTCGCAACAGTATTCTTAACTTTCTAGTCGAATTTTAATCCTGAATGTTTCATTAAAATGTATACCTTTGATTTTAGTTTAAAAATCAGAATATGCAAAGACGTTTAATCGATTATTTCATTATTTCTTTAAAAGGTTTAGCTATGGGAGCTGCAGATGCAGTCCCTGGTGTTTCAGGCGGTACTATTGCATTCATATCTGGTATTTACGAAGAACTCATTTCATCTATTAGTAACATAAACATTTCCCTTTTTAAAACGCTCTTCAGTAAAGGTTTAAAAGCTTTTTGGGAACAATTAAACGGAAATTTTTTACTTGCGTTGGCAACTGGTATTATAATCAGTTTTGTATCATTCATGAAACTTGCCAAGTATTTATTAGAAAATCATCCCATTTTAATTTGGTCATTCTTTTTTGGACTAATAGTAGCCAGCATTTATTTTGTTGGAAAACAAATTTCTAAATGGAATGCATCTGTAATCATAGCTTTAATTGTTGGTGCTGGAATTGCCTTTTATATTACAAGACTTCCAGCTTTAACGACTAGTGAAAGTGCTTTATACCTGTTTTTGGCTGGGGCTATTGCTATTTGTGCCATGATATTACCTGGTATTTCTGGATCTTTTATATTAATAATTTTAGGCGCATATAAAACGCTTAGCGATGCTATTCATGATATAGATATAAAGAAAATACTTGTTTTTGTTAGTGGAGCCCTTGTAGGACTACTTAGTTTTAGTCATATTTTAAAATGGCTTTTCAAACATTATCATAATATTACATTAGCATTACTTACTGGTTTTATTTTTGGATCTCTAAATAAAGTATGGCCATGGAAAAAAACGTTAACATGGCATACTAATTCCAAAGGCATAAAAACCCCCGTTTTACAAGAAAGTATTTCTCCTTTTTCTTTCGATGGTGAAAGCCAACTTTTGTTTGCCATCATTTTAATGATTATTGGTTTTTTAACTATTTTTATTCTAGAAAAAGTAGGTTCAAAAAAACAATAATGGAAAGTACCAGGACACTTACCGATAAAATTTTTCTTATTCTAAAAGGGTTAGGTATGGGGGCTGCTAATAAAGTTCCTGGCGTATCTGGAGGTGTTGTTGCTTTTGTTGCTGGTTTTTACGAAGAGTTTATTTATTCGCTTAAAAAAGTAAATATTAAAGCTTTTAAATTACTTATTAATGGTCGGTTTAAGAGTTTTTTTAATTATATAAACGGTCGTTTTTTAAGTCTACTCTTTTTAGGAATGATTATTAGCTATTTTAGTATTTCTAAAGTTTTAGACTACCTAATAAAATACTATGAACTCTATGTTTGGAGTGTTTTTTTTGGAATGATAATAGGATCTATTTATTACATAAATAAAGATTTTAAAGATTGGAACCTCAAAACTTACTCCTCATTAGCTATTGGAATAATAGTCGGCTTAAGTATTAGTTTTTTTAATCCTGCAAAGGAAAACGACAACCTTTGGTTTGTGTTTTTTTGTGGCATCATAAGTGTCTCTGGAATGACGCTTCCTGGTTTTTCAGGTTCTTTCATACTCATTTTATTAGGCAATTATGTACTCCTTTTGGTGGATTCTGTAAATGCACTCTATGATACCGTTTATGAAGTTCTAGGAGGTAATTTCACTTTTACTCATAATTTAGAACGTATAAGAATGCTCAAAGTTCTAGCTGTTTTCACACTAGGGTCTGTAGCTGGCTTAGTCACCTTCTCTCATGCCCTTAGTTATATTTTGAAACACTACAAGAGCATAACAATTTCTGCTATAATAGGTTTTATCATTGGCTCTCTGGGTGTTGTATGGCCTTGGAAAAAAACGGTATATAAAATGGATGTTGGAGGTCATTTCATATTAGATTCGGCAGACCAAAAAATAATAGAAAATTATGAGCGTTTCATTCCAGAATTAAATACAGAAACCTACTATGCCATTGCATTTGTTTGTTTTGGAATTGCTATTGTTTTAGCCTTGGAATGGTACGGACAAAAAACCAGAAAAACTCATGAATAAATTAGGACTATTAGGTAAAAATATATCATACTCATTTTCAAGAGCATATTTTCAAAAAAAATTTGAAAATGAAAAAATAGCTAATACGACCTATGAAAACTTCGATATTGAAACTATCGATTTATTTCCTTCTGTAATAAAAGACACTATAAATTTAAAAGGTTTAAATGTCACTATACCCTATAAAGAAGTTGTTATACCATACCTAGATAAAGTAAATAAAAAAGCAAAAGCCATAGGCGCAGTAAACACCATAAAAATTACTAAAAAAGGAAAATTAGTAGGGTACAATACAGATTGTTACGGTTTTAAGAAAACGCTAGAACCCTTTTTAAAAGCACACCATAAAAATGCACTGATTTTAGGAACAGGCGGAGCGAGTAAAGCTATTGCGTACAGTTTAAAAAAACTAGGGATCTCGTATCAATATGTTTCAAGAAATCAATCAGAAGGAATCGGTTTTACTTATAATTCTTTGACTGGTGATGTTATCAAAGAACATCAAATAATTATAAATTGTACGCCATTAGGCACCTTTCCAAATGTTGATGATTGCCCGAATATTCCGTATCAATCTATAACAGATCAACATATTTTATTTGATTTAATATACAATCCGGAAGAAACCAAGTTTTTAAAATTAGGCAAACAACATAATGCTGTAGTAATTAACGGACTTAATATGTTAAAATTACAAGCAGAAAAGGCCTGGTCTATATGGAATTTATAGTTAAACGGTCTTACGATAGTTAAAAGCACTTCGTATTCTTTGTAAATAATAAGACTTGTTAGTATATTTAAAGTCTAAAGTATTTAATGAACCTTAACATTTTTTAAAATGTCTGATAATAAAAAACTGCAAGAAATAGAAGAAAACAATGAAGATAAGTCAATCGTAAGTCTATCTAATGATACAACGAACGATGACGCTTCATTAGAATCAAATGACGAGATTGACAGGACTGAGGATGCTACTGGTTCTGATGATGCAGTTGACAAGCAAGGCATTGAAGACCCTAAAACAGAAGAACATGTTGAAATAGGTACAGATACTGAAGCTAAAACAGCAGAAACTGGGAATCATAATGAAGAAACCTCAATAGTAAGTCAATCTAATAGTGACTCAACTAACGATGCTTCATTAGAGTCAAATGACAAAACTGAAAAAGCTGACACCGCCAATTCTGAAGATGTAGTTGATACTAATGAGGCTGTTAGCGAAACTAGTAAAGACAATGAAAGTCCTAAGGAAAACACAAACCTCGAATCGGACATTAAAGCCGAAACCAAAGCTCCTGAAACAGAAAAAGAAGCAGATAAAGTCATTAATGAAATAGAAGAGTCTAATGCAGAGGATGCAGAAGACGAAGGGAATAAAGAAAGACATACTATTGAAGTTAAAGCTTATGATACGATGTCTTTAGAAGCACTTGCTATTGAATTAGAGAAGCTTTTAAAAAATGAAAAGGTACAAGCCATAAAATCTCATGTAGACAATATAAATAATGAGTTTAAAACGAAGTTTCAAGCTTTAATAGATGAGAAAAAAGAAGAATTTTTAAATGATGGCGGTAACGAAATAGATTTTTATTATTCCTCTCCTGTTCAAAAAAGATTCAAAGAAGCTTATAAAGAATATCGAAAAAGGCTAAACGAACATTACCAAGGTTTAGAAAAAAACCTAAAGCAAAATTTAGCTAATAAACTAGAGATCATTGAAGATCTTAAAGGCTTAATCAACCTAGAAGAAAATATAAACACAACTTATAAGCACTTTAAAGAATTACAAGAACGATGGCGTACAACGGGCCCTATCCCAAGAGACAAGTATAATAATGCCTGGAATAGTTACCATCACCACGTAGAGATATTTTACGATTTCTTACACTTAAATAGAGACCTACGAGATTTAGATTTTAAACATAACTTAGAAAAGAAGTTATTAATTATTGCCCGGGCTGAAGAGTTGGCTCAAGATGATAATGTTATGCGTTCTTTTAGAGAACTACAAGAGCTACATAAAATGTGGAAGGAAGAACTTGGTCCTGTAGCTAGAGAACACAGAGAAGAAATCTGGGAACGCTTTAAAGCAGCTACAAAAATTATTAATGATAAGCGACAAGTTTACTACCAAGAAATAGATAAAGTTTACGAAAAAAATCTAGAAAACAAACTTGAAATTATAGCTAAAATTAGTGCTATAAATACAGAAGAAAACAAATCCCACAGTGATTGGCAAAAGAAAATTAAAGAAATTGAAGAACTTCGTAACGCCTTTTTTAATGCTGGAAAAGTACCAATAAAAGTAAATGAAAGTACTTGGGCTAAGTTTAAAGAATCTGTGCGCATCTTTAACAGGCGAAAAAATGCTTTTTATAAAGGTCTTAAAAAAGAACAATATAATAATCTACAACTAAAATTAGATTTAATTAAAATAGCTGAAGATAATAAAGATAGTGATGATTTTGAAGCAACAACGCCTTTGATGAAAAAAATTCAGAGCGATTGGAAAAAAATAGGTCATGTACCTAGAAAGGATAGTGACAAAATTTGGAAGCAATTTAAAGCGGCATGCAACAGTTATTTCGATAGATTACATGCCAAAAGAAATGCTGCTAATCAAGAAAACATCGATGCGTTTAATAAAAAGAATGAATTCTTAGGAGCTCTTAAAGAGTTAAAATTAACAGAAGAAACTAAAGAAAAAAATCTAGCTCTTATAAAAGAACAAATCACACAATGGAGAACTTTTGGAAAAGTACCAAATGATAAACGATATATTGAAGGTAAATTTCAAAAGACCATAGATAGCTTACTTACAAGTTTAGAAATGGATAAAAATGAAGTTGAAATGATAAAGTTTGAAAACAAACTGGATAACATCAATACTTCTGATGACGATCATAGAAACTTAGATAACGAACGTGCCTTTATTCGTAAAAAAATTGATGAAGTAAAAAGTCAAATTAATCAGTTAGAAAATAATCTACAGTTTTTCACTAATGTTAATGATGATAATCCACTTGTAAAAGAAGTTCATCAAAACATTAAAACACATAAAGAATCTTTAAAACTTTGGAAGAGTAAACTTCAAAAAATTAAGGATTTCTATTAGAATTTCAATTACTAAGCAACACGTTAATAATAGAAAGTTTAAGGCATTTTAGGGTATTATCTTATTAATAATTTAAAAGGATAATATACTAATATTTTATCCACTATCTACTAATAAAGCACCTTTTTCCTATATATTTTTAAAAAACTTTATCCCCTTTTACAAGAAACTCATTGTGCAAATTATTCTAAAAATCATAATGACTTTGCTTCTTCCCAAAAAACATCCATTTCTTCTAAAGACATCTCTTTTAAGGGTTTATTAATTGCTTTAGCTTTCTCTTCCAAGTATTGAAAACGTTTAGAGAATTTTTTATTAGTGCGCTCTAAAGCATTTTCTGGGTTAATATTTAAAAATCTGGCATAATTTACCATAGAGAACATCACATCTCCAAATTCACTTTCCATAGCATCCTGATCACCTGATTGTACTTCTGTTTTAAATTCTGCCAACTCCTCCTCTACTTTTTCCCAAACCTGATTAGGTTCTTCCCAATCAAAACCTATTCCTGCTACTTTTTCTTGTATTCTATTTGCTTTTACCAATGCAGGTAAACTTTTAGGTACGCCTTCCAAAACACTTTTTTTACCTTCTTTTAGCTTCAAATTTTCCCAATTTCGTTTTACGTCTTCTTCATTCTCCACTTTTACATCGCCATAGATATGTGGGTGTCTGCTAATTAATTTTTCGCAAATACTATTGCAAACATCAGCAATATCAAAATCATTCGTTTCACTTCCTATTTTTGAATAGAAAACTATGTGTAACAACACATCACCTAATTCTTTTTTTATCTCATCCAGATCATTGTCTAAAATAGCATCACCAAGTTCATAAGTTTCTTCAATTGTTAAATGACGTAACGTTTCCATAGTCTGCTTTTTATCCCATGGACATTGAGCTCTCAACTCATCCATAATGGTTAACAATCTATCAAAGGCCTTAAGTTGGTTTGCTCTAGAATTCATATAAAGTGTTTCGGTAAAAATACGATTAAATTATAAATGGTTTTATTGATTTATTAGATCTGTCAGGTTTTAAAAACCTGACAGATCTAATAATATAAAAACAAAAAATCCAGCTTAAAAGCTGGATTTTTTTATGACTAAATACCATTTTATTAAACGGCATTTTGCTTTTTAATTAAGTTTAATGCAGAACCTTCATTATACCAATCTATTTGAGATTGATTATAGGTGTGGTTTACTTTAATAGCATCTTTACTTCCATCTGCATGAACCGCCTCAATAGTTAATTGCTTACCAGGTGCAAATGCATTTAAATCTGTAAAGTTAAAGGTATCGTCTTCTTGAATTAAATCGTAATCGGCTTCATTTGCAAAGGTTAAACCTAACATCCCTTGTTTTTTAAGGTTTGTTTCATGTATACGAGCAAAAGACTTTACTATAACTGCCGCAACTCCTAAATGTCTTGGTTGCATTGCAGCATGTTCACGAGATGATCCTTCACCATAATTATGGTCACCAACAACTATGGTTTTAATTCCGGCTTTTTTATACTCACGTTGCACATCCGGTACACCTCCATAATCGCCTGTTAATTGGTTCTTAACAAAATTTGTTTTCTGGTTAAAAGCATTTACCGCACCTATTAAAGTATTATTGGCAATGTTATCTAAATGGCCTCTAAAACGCAACCATGGTCCAGCCATAGAAATATGATCAGTAGTACATTTACCAAATGCTTTAATTAATAGTTTTGCACCTGTAATGGAATCTCCTAATGGTACAAATGGTGTTAATAATTGTAAACGCTCTGAATCATCTTTTACAGATACCTGTACATGACTACCATCTGCTTCTGGTGCTAAATATCCGTTATCTTTTACATCGAAGCCTTTTGGTGGTAATTCCCACCCTGTTGGCTCATCAAACATAACTTCTTCTCCATTTTCATTAATTAACTTATCTGTTAATGGATTGAAATCTAAACGCCCTGCAACAGCAATTGCTGCTGTTAATTCTGGTGAGGCAACAAATGCATGTGTATTTGGATTTCCATCTGCACGCTTAGCAAAGTTTCTGTTAAAAGAATGTACTATACTATTTTTAGGTGCATTTTTAGGATCACTATATCTGGCCCATTGCCCTATACAAGGTCCACAAGCATTTGTAAATATTTTAGCATCTAATTTCTCAAATACATCTAGAATACCATCTCTTTCAGCTGTATATCTTACTTGTTCAGAACCTGGATTAATACCTAATTCTGCTTTCATTTTAACCCCTTTATCTAAAGCTTGCTGTGCAATTGAAGACGCTCGTGATAAATCTTCATATGAAGAATTTGTACAAGAACCTATTAACCCCCACTCTACTTTAATTGGCCAATCGTTGGACGTCGCTTTTTCCGTCATTGCTGAACCCACTTCTGTCGATAAATCTGGCGTAAATGGCCCATTTAAAAGTGGTCCTAGCTCAGATAAATTGATATCAATAACTTGATCAAAATATTGCTCAGGATTTGTATACACCTCAGCATCAGCAGTTAAGTGTTCTTTTACACTATTTGCTGCATCAGCAACATCAGCTCTATCTGTGGAACGCAAATAACGCTCCATAGAATCATCATAACCAAATGTTGAAGTTGTTGCTCCAATTTCAGCTCCCATGTTACAAATAGTACCTTTTCCCGTACAAGACATAGATGTTGCTCCTGGTCCAAAATATTCAACAATAGCACCTGTTCCTCCTTTTACAGTAAGAATCTCTGCTACTTTTAATATCACATCTTTTGGTGCTGTCCAACCAGATAATTTACCTGTTAATCTTACACCTATTAATTTAGGAAATTTCAATTCCCATGCCATACCAGCCATAACATCTACAGCATCAGCTCCACCTACACCAATAGCAACCATTCCTAATCCACCTGCATTTACCGTATGCGAATCGGTACCAATCATCATACCTCCTGGAAACGCATAATTTTCTAAAACTACCTGATGAATAATACCTGCACCAGGTTTCCAAAAACCAATACCATATTTATTAGAAACAGATTCTAAAAAATTAAATACCTCACTACTTACTGAATTTGCATGTTTTAAATCTGTTACAGCACCTTCTTTGGCTTGAATTAAGTGATCACAATGCACTGTAGTTGGTACGGCTACTTTAGATTTTCCAGCTTGCATAAACTGTAGTAATGCCATTTGAGCGGTCGCATCTTGGCACGCTATTCTATCAGGTGCAAAATCTACATAGTCCTTTCCTCTTACAAATGCCTTAGTAGGATTGCCATCCCAAAGATGAGAATACAAAATCTTTTCAGAAAGCGTTAACGGTTTTCCTACTATATCGCGTGCTTTATCAACACGCTCAGCCATTTTGGTGTATACACCTTTTATCATATCGATGTCAAATGCCATAAAAAATATTTTAAATTTTGGTTTTTTTAAAGTTATGCAAATTACAAAATTTATATAAATTTATTGAGAATAAACAGCCTAATAGATTAGCTGTTAAATTTAATTTAAGAAAGTCATATTTTTAATGAAAAAATATTAGGGTTTTGATTAAATTTCGTCATTAAAATTGATAAATTAACAACTATATTCATAATAATAGTTTTTTATATGGCACTTATTTTTTTAAGTTGGATTTATATCTTGATAACAGCTACCAATTTCGGGATTCTTTTTAGAAAGTTTTTCGGAATTCAAAATTGTCATATAATCATCCATCAAGTTTTAGGACTCTTCCTGTACACAATTACCACAAGTTTATTTGCTTTTTTTATAAGGTTGCATATTGAGTATTATTTGGGGATTCTAATTATAAATATTCTTATTACATTTAGCTATAGAACCACGCTTAAATTTTATATTAATGCTTTAGTAAAATCAATTCGTGAGCTAAAAACACATTACAAATTACTTTACCTCTTTTTGTTTTTTATCATATTGGCACAAAGTAGTACACAACCCTATCTTTTGGATAACGAATCTTACTATATCCAAACTATAAAATGGCTTAATGAATACGGCTATGTAAAAGGTTTGGCAAATCTGCATATGTTTCTTGGTCAAAACTCCGCCTGGCACGCCCTACAAGCTGGTTTAAATTTTCCTTTCCTTTCAACTAATTTTAACGATCTAAATGGATTTCTATTTGTTATTATTGGTTACCTCGCCATTGAAAAATTAAATAACTATAAACCTGAAGGTTCTATTCAAGATTTTGCTTTTGGTATGATCTTGATATTTTCCCTCTTCTTGATGCAGTTTATTAATAGCCCTTCACCCGATCTTATTATTTTTTTATTAGCTCCCTATGTATTTTATCTTTTTATAATTGGGTATAAAAAAATAAATGTAAACGACTTCAAAATTATTTTAAGCCTAGTTCTTTTTTTATGTTTTATAAAAGTAACTATGGGTATTTTATCTATTTTAGTCATTATATTGTTTATTAAACACTTCAACACCTTAAAGAATAAGATATTACACTATTTTATTCTAAGTGGGCTTATTCTAATCTTATTTCTCTTAAAAAATGCTATAGTTTCAGGATATTTAATTTATCCAATTCAATCACTCGACATATTGGACGTTGACTGGAAACAACCAAAAGTTCTTTTAGAGTTTTACAATAATGGCACATACTTAGCTGGTATGAATAATAATGCTGATGTATCAACAT
Source organism: Flavivirga abyssicola (assembly GCF_030540775.2). Classification (GTDB taxonomy): domain Bacteria; phylum Bacteroidota; class Bacteroidia; order Flavobacteriales; family Flavobacteriaceae; genus Flavivirga; species Flavivirga abyssicola. The sequence goes on from NZ_CP141266.1 coordinate 150,868, forward strand.
TAAATCTTATAGAGCGTTTTAAATATTGGATTAGCATTCCAAAATTACACGGAGTTTTTAATAAAATTTATATTTTATTTATACTAATATTTCCTTGGTTTATTGTTAGGAGTAAGGACAAATCTAGTATGATGGTAATTTATACTTTAGCTATCTTACAGTTTATTGTGTTATGGAACACATCCCCTCAGTATAGATTTTTCTTTATTTTTATTATCTTTTTATCTATTCAATTTTTTATTTCTATTATAAAACATAAATCTCTTGGAGTGTCTTTGGTTTACCTATCAATTATAGCAAGTGCCATTCCTGTATTTTTTAATATAAATCTGAATACTTTTACCAATAATCATTTTTCAATGGCATTAAGTCAATTTAAATTAAAACATGTAGTAGTACCGGAAGGAAACTCTAAAACGGTTACATCATTTAACAAACATATTATTAATGGTTTTGAATTTAATTCGCCAGATGACGATGTATTCTTTTGGAGTACAGGTAATGGTAATATACCCTGCGTCAATAAAAAACAAATTGACTATATAATGTATTACTATAACTATATACCACAACAGCGAAGTAAAAATTTAGCTGATGGATTTAAGTCTATCTTAATTGAAAAAGAGATGAAATAAAAAAATTCTCGAAACCAATAATTAGCCTTGGAAGTATATTAATTTACCAAAAAGTCAAACTGTATTAAGTACTAAAACAAACTTTTAATAATTTGACTTTCTGAAATACCTTCAGCTTCTGCTTTATAGTTTTTAATAATTCTATGTCTTAAAATACTATTTGCTACAGCTTGAACATTTTCGATATCTGGAGAGAACTTACCATTAATAGCTGCATGTGTTTTAGCTGCTAAAATTAAGTTTTGGGAGGCTCTAGGACCTGCTCCCCAATCTATATATGTTTTCACTAAATCTGTAGCTGTATCTCCATTAGGCCTCGTTTTACCTACCATAGCAACCGCATATTCAATAACATTATCTGCCACAGGAATACGACGAATAAGATGTTGAAAATCTATTATCTGTTGTGCAGAAAATAAAGAATTCACTTTTGCTTGACTATCTGAAGTCGTTGCTTTAACAACTTCTACTTCTTCATTAAATGAAGGATAATCTAAATTAATTGCAAACATAAAACGGTCTAATTGGGCTTCGGGAAGTGGATATGTTCCTTCTTGCTCAATAGGGTTTTGTGTTGCTAAAACAAAATATGGTAGGCTTAATTTATAATGATGTCCTGCTACGGTTACTGCTCTTTCTTGCATAGCTTCTAAGAGAGCAGCCTGTGTTTTAGGTGGGGTTCTATTAATTTCATCTGCTAAAATAATATTAGAAAAAATAGGTCCCTTTATAAATTTAAAATGACGGTCTTCGTCTAGAATCTCACTACCTAAAATATCACTTGGCATTAAATCAGGAGTGAATTGAATACGTTTAAAATCTAACCCTAATGCTTGGGCAATGGTATTTACCATTAGGGTTTTCGCCAAGCCGGGTACCCCTATAAGTAAGGAATGTCCTCCTGAGAAAATAGATATTAAAATTTGATTTACAACTGCATCTTGCCCAATAATAACTTTAGCAATTTCAGTTTTTAAATCTTTATATTGTTTTACAAATTGTTCAATGGCTTTTACATCAGACATACATTATTTTTTTAACCAATTACCTGAAAACTCACAATCTCTATATTTTCCGCTTATTTTAATATACGTATCTAATATTTTTTCTTCTTGCCATTTCTCAATAGCTTTAATTTTTTTCTCATCTAGCGCCAACTCTTTAATTTTTAAATAGTCTCTTGCATAACTGGCTTTATGTTCATCTATTCTATCTGTAACCTTCATAATTTTAAACGAAAGGTTTCCTTTACGATCCTGTTCTGTTAAGACCTGACTAACTTCATTATCTTTTAAATTCTGAATTTGCGCATATTGCTCTGGTCCCATTTTTGTTAAATCAAAATTATAATCCTGAGTTCGCGGATTAATAAGTTGTCCGCCATCTCCACGAGTTTCTTTCTCATCACTAGATTCCCTTGCTGCATCTGCAAACGTAATATCTCCATCAACAATACGTTGTCTTATTTTTTCTAAACGTTCTTTAGCTTCTTTTACAGCTTCAGTCGAAACTTTTGGAAATAACAAAACATGGCTTACGTCGTATTCTTGGCCTCTAATTTTTTCGCAATGTATAATATGATAGCCAAATTCTGTTTCAAAAGGGTCAGATACCTCACCTTCTTGGAGAGAGAAAGCGACTTGTCGAAACTCTTTTACCATCTTAGGTTTTTTTCTATTTAATGTATAAATATAACCCGATTGTTTCATGCCTGGATCTTCTCCGTACAATACTACTTTTGAACGAAAACTGGCACCATTTTCAACGACATCAACTTTAAATTGTTTTAAACGGTCAATGACTTTTTGTTTTGCTTCTTCAGATACCTTTGGTTTAGCAACAATTTGAGCCACTTTAAGTTCGGTACCAAAAAATGGTCGTTCGTCTTCTGGTATTTTATTAAAAAATGCACGAACTTCTTCTGGCGTTATTTCAACCTCCTCAACAATTTTGGCTTGCATTCTTCCTGAAAGTTTATTGTTCTTGATAATTTCAAAGATATAATCTCTTAAGCCTTTTTCATCTTCTTGCTTATAGAATTTAACAAGTTCATCCATATCTGGCTTTTGCTGTAAGAATTGCTGAATTGTATAATCTACTTCTTGTCGAACCTCTGCATCTGATATTTGAATACTATCTTGAATAGCATGGTGTGCATATAACTTATTCTCTAATAATTTTCCTAATAACTGACAATCTGTGACACCTTCTATTGATCCTCCTGCTGCTGTTATCTGCTCTCTTTCTCTTGGCACATCCGAATCTAAAATAATATAATCACCAACAACCGCAGCAACCCCGTCTACTTTTTTAGCGTTATAAGTAAGCGTTGAATCTACTTCCTTAACGACGTCTTCTTTTACTTCTTCTTCAATGATCTCTTGTGAAGACACAACATTTACTACTAGCAAGGTTATGAATAGAACTGATATATGTTTCAAATTAATCGTAAATTTCAAATTGTTTATTTTTAATGGCATCTTTTGTTATGTCTTTTTCTAATTCTCTAATAAGCTCAAGCTTTCTGTTATTAATAACTATTTGATCTATGGTAGGTTTAACATACTCAAGCGGAGCATTATCATTTCTCAATAAAACATCATTAATTTGCATCAAATATACTCCTAATGAATCTTTGAGTTGTACAAAATTAGATTTTTTTAACAGTTCATTTTTATTTTCTGCGGTAACTACCGGAATTTTATCAACTATTTGAGTTAACCTTATCCAAATAGAGTCGTTTAACGAATAAGATTTAAATTGTATAGATATAGAATCTAACTCTTTTCTATCGTCATCATTATAACGTTTAAACTTTTCCTTAATGCTTTTAAAGTCAATGATATTTTCATCTACATGTATGTAACGAAATTTAAGGAGCTCTTCATTTAGTTTAAAAACCTCTTTATTTCTGTTATAATAATCTTGTGCTTGGTTAATATTAACTATTGTATCTATATTTTTTTTAACCAATGCCTCAATATATGCCTTGGTGTATAAATCGTTTTTATATTGAGCAACTAATTTATTAAACGCGTCTTGCTTCTCTTCACTTAAGTTAAGCAAGGCTCCATCTACAAATAACTGTTGTGTTGCCCAACGATTAATAAAACTCTGGACTACAAGAGTGCTGTCTTCTTTTGATGTATCATCTGAAACCAAATCTTTGATATCTTCATAATACAGGTAAGATTCATTGACCCTGGCAATAGGAATTTGTTCATCAGTTTTTTTAAAAAAACTACATGACAATACGGTTGTTAATAATAAAAAATATGCAATGATTTTATCCCCCACCAAATGACCTACTTTTTAATTTTATTTTTTATACTATTTAAAGCTTCTTGGTTTACCTTAATTTTATATTTATCACTTAAGTCTTTTAACCATTTTTCTTCTTTGAACACTTGATAATCACTCATAACAGTTCCTTTGACTTCTTCAAGAGTTTGTTGTGTTTTTTCTAATATATCATTGACTTGAACAACCACGAAAGTTCCATTATGATTATGAATTTTTGAGATGCCTTTTTTAAATTGAAACGATTTAGGAAGTGCCTGATGCTCTGCATCCATTATTCCTGAAGTAAACATGACTTCTATTTTATCATTGCTATTTACAAGCGCTTTTATTTGATCTACTTCCATCCCACGCTTTAACAATTTGGTTACTTTTTTTAATATTTTCTGCTTAGACGAAGATGCTACAACGGCATCTATACGTTGGGGTAATACGTATTTGCTTTTATGTGTTTTGTAAAAGTCTTCAACGCCAATAGAATCTGTTTTTGCTGCATTCCAGATGGTTGTTTCCATCAAATCAAATAGTAACAACCCATCTCTGTATTCATTAACAATATGAGCAAATTCTTCATTTTCTGTTTCTAAATTATCCTCTTGATATTTAACCAAACTGCTGTTTAAAAAGTTGTTATACTTTTTCGAAACAACCATTTTTAATGATGTTTTTTGTGTACCTCTACGCTGTTCTTTTAACAAATAGTTACTAAAGTCCTTATAAAAAAACTGTTTTTCACCTATTTTAAACAATGGCATATCCTCTTTAAAATTATTAGGTAATTTCCATGTTCTTTTAAAAAAGTCATCTGTAAGTATGGACTCAAAATAGTCTAATGCTGATTGATTATTTGTAACATGGTACTTTTCTTTTAATGACTTATATAAAGCTTCGTCTATTAATTTAGAACGGTCATCTCTTTTAACTTTTTGCTCTAATTCTGGTCTGATAGCTTCAAATGTTGGTATAGGCTTTTTTGCAATTAACTTAACAATGTGCCACCCGTATTGAGTTTTAAAAGGTTTTGAAACGGCTTCGAGATCATTTAAACCGAAAGCAACATCTTCAAATTCTTGCGAACCTAATTTTCCACTAGAAAAAGCAGGTAAAACGCCTCCTTTAGAAGCTGAACCTCTGTCATCAGAAAATTGTTTGGCTAATACATCAAAAGCTTCTCCTTGATTAATTTTTTTATAAATATCCTGGATTCTAACTTCTGGTTTTTCTGCTAAAGAATCCCCCTTTTTCTCAACAACCATAATATGCGCTACGGTGCGTTCTCCTCTAGATTTACGTTTGTCTAAAACATTCACTATATGATATCCAAAACGTGTTCTAAAAGGCTTTGACATCTCTCCTGTCTTCGTATTAAAAGCTGCAGTTTCAAATTTATACACCATACTAAAACCAGAAAAGTACCCTAATTCTTCGCCAAAAACAGTCTGACCATTATGGACTTCTTTCCTAACTTTTTCAAAACCTTCCTTTAAAGCTCTATTTCGAAGCTTTACAATATCATTATAAGCTACCAATGTATCCTCTGGGCTTGCATTTTCTGCAACTTTCACTAATATATGTGTCGCTTTTACATCATAAGAAATACGCTCATAAGCTTCAGCCACCATAGCATCTGTAACCTCTGCATCGGTCATAAAGCTTTTTATTAATTGCTTCCTGTAATTAGATAGCTCTCTTCTGTATGATGGTCTTTCATCTAACCCTAAAGCTCTGGCTTCTTTTAACTTTAATTTGTAATTGGTAAAAAGAGTTAAATACTCATCTATATCTTTTTGAGATTCGTCTTGGACCAAATCTAAGTTTTTATTATAAACTCTTAAAAATTCTGAGGTATACACGGGCGAATCATCAACAAAGAAAAGAACATCTTTCTGAGCGGATTGTGCTTTAACATTTAATATTAATGTAATTAATAAAAAGGTAAATACGTATCTTAATTGCATGGAAGTTAAAATTATTCAATAGTTTACAAAAATAGTAATATATAGCTATATTACAAGTTGTTTTACTAACGATAAAAAAAAGCTATTATTACGCTTTTTTAGATTATATTTGAATTACAATATATCACCATCTTTTTCATGCGTAAATTAAAACTTATTTGGGATTTTCATGGCCCCGAAGCTAATAAAATAGCACAACATCATGAAATTCATTTAAAAGAATATATCCAATTAGAAAATTTAAATATTCCTATTACTGGCTTCGAAAATTTAAATGATGTACATGCTATAGCCTTTTTAGTGGTCGAGGAACATAAAATGAAACCTCTAAGGGATGCTTTAAAACCACATCGAGGGCAAGTTTACAACAACTAAGAATGTTATATCAATGAGTTTTTAAAATTATGAATCATCAAAAAATAAGCTATTATCTAAAAATAGCATCCTACCTTATAATATTCTTGATTGTTTTTGCTTGTAAAAAGAATGAATATCAGCCTAAAAATGATATTCAAAATAAAACTGAACATCCAAAATTTGTAGGAAAAGAAGCGTGTATAGAATGCCATAAATCAGAATACGATAGCTGGAATGGCTCTCACCACGAACAAGCCATGAAGATTGCTGATTCTACGACTGTTTTAGCTAATTTCGATAATATAGTATTCAAGCATAAAGGCGTTAAAAACACTTTTTTTAAGAGAGGAAATGATTATTACGTAAATACTGCAGATAAAAATGGGAACTATCAAGATTATAAAATAGTATACACTTTTGGCGTAACTCCTTTGCAACAATACATTGTTAAATTTCCAGATGGTGCTTATCAATGTTTAATAACCGCTTGGGATACTGAAAAGAATACATGGTTCCATTTACAACCCAATTTAGAATTGGCTCATGATGAATGGATAAACTGGACAGGAGGCGCTATGAGATGGAATACTGCTTGTGCGGATTGCCATTCTACAAATCTCGCTAAAAATTTTGATTCAAATACGAACACTTTCAATACTAGTTATAGTGAAATTAATGTAAGTTGTGAAGCCTGCCATGGTCCTGCAAGCAATCACGTCTCTTTTTATAAAAATGGCAATACAGATGCTACGCTCCAAAAATTATATATGGGCAAATCATTGACTTCAAAAAGCCTTGTACAGAAATGTGCAAGATGTCATTCCCGAAGATCTCAAATAACGAAAAAATTCGATTACGAGGGACATTTTCTAGATCATTACAATCCTAGTTTACTTATTGATCCTATTTACGAAATTGATGGTCAAATAAGAGATGAAGATTATGTTTACGGGTCTTTTATGCAAAGTAAAATGTACCAAAATAATGTGACTTGTGTCGACTGCCATGATGCACATTCATTAAAACTTAAACAATCTGGAAACAACCTTTGTTTAAGTTGTCATGAACCCAAATACAATAGTAAATCACATCATTACCACCCATTAAATACAGAAGGAGCTCAATGTATTAATTGTCACATGACTGGTAAAACATATATGGGTAACGATTTTAGACGTGATCATAGCTTTAGAGTACCTCGACCAGATCAATCCGTAAAATACGGAACGCCTAATGCTTGCAACGGGTGTCACAAAGATAAATCTCCTGAATGGGCAAGCAAATTTATTGATGCAAAATATGGTACCAAACGCCCTGATCATTTTTCTAATTATCTTCTGGAAGGTTATAATGATAATCACGAAGCTTTGTACACATTAATATCTCAGAATAAATTTCCAGAAATCGCAAGAGCCACTGCCTTATATCAATACACTAACAATCCATTATCACGCAAAGAAATTAACGATGTTAGAAAGTTTTTAAAAGACTCTTCTATTCTTGTAAGAAATGAAGCAGTACGTGCATTTGAAAAGATTCAAGATAAAAGTTACCATGCAGATATTGAGCCTTTATTAAAAGATTCTACGAGATTAGTAAGAATTACTGCAGTAAAGTATTTTAATAGTATTGGAGCCAACATGGTAGGTAATAACGATTTTAATAAAGCTGAAAAAGAATATTTAGAATCATTAGATATGAGTGCTGATTTTGCTTCTGGCCAACATCAGATTGGGGTTTATAATGAAATGAAAGGCTATACGGATTTAGCAATTAAAGCCTATAAAAGAGCCTTAGAGATTGATAATCGTTATAATGTCTCTAGAATGAATTTGGCACTATTACTTTATAAAAAAGGCCATATTGAAGACGCTAAAAATCTTTACCTCAAAGTGATTGAATTAGAACCTGATTATAGCAATTCTTATTACATGTTGGGCCTATTGTTTAATGAAGTTGGGGATACTAAAAATGCGTTAAAATATCTTGCTGAAGCATGCGATAAAAAACCTGTAAATATTCGGGCATTCTATAATTATGCCTTAAAACTTCAAGCAGAAAATTTAAATCAAAAATCGATAGAAATAATTAATAAGGCATTAGTGATTTTTCCTGAAAATGAAAACCTATTATATGTAAAATTAATTGGAGAAATTAATTTAAAACACCATGTTGAGGCTTATAATACTTGTTCTAAGCTTATACAAATAGCGCCAAATAATGCTACATACAAACAGATTTTTGAAAACTTAAAGGCTTCCTAATTGTAACAACAATTATGTTATATGGGTTTTTAGACTAATAACAACCTCTTCACCCTTTATTTGGTTTGACAAACTAAAAACCCTGTTTCGTAAAATACTGGTTTGTATAACTGAATTCATATGGGTTCATGTAATTCATATTTAAACTCTTTACAAATTACCTTTTATTAACAAGGCTTTTATTTCATAGCACTAAAATATCTTAATGAGTTCACCTTGATACTCAAATTAAAATATTTTAATAAAAATCTTAAATAATTGCATTATTTATAATATTCATAAATAAAATTAGAAAATTTAATAGTAAAAAAAAATAACATTTTGTTGTATTAATAAAATCATATGTCTTCCTGACTATATATAAAAATATTTAATTTCGTAAGGATTGACTTATATCAAAAGTAAGGCATTTACCTAAAAAAATTAATGCTTTTAACTTAACCTAAACCAAACTAAAAATCTTAGTTGAGAGACAACTAAGCTATTTTTTTAACCATTAAATTTTTATTATTATGATTAATTTTGCCTCAATAACACGTTTGATGCTATTAGTAATCCTAATGACTATTATTCCCTTTTCGGGATATAGTCAAACCGTCAACGTAAATGGTACATCTCCCTACCGGAAATGGCACAAAATTGCTGTTTCGCTCACCCTACCTTCTAATGTAAGTGAATCTAACACAAGTTTTAAAAACAACCGCATGGATGTGGTTTTTACAGACCCAAGCGGAAAAAAAATTAGAGTCCCTGGTTTTTTTGCTGCGGATGGTAATGCTGCAAATACCAATGCTGTATCTGGTAAGGTTTTTAAAGCATATCTAAGACCTTACGAAACAGGTCAATGGACTTATCGAGTACTTTACTATACAGGTACAGATGTTGCTTTAAAAAATGTGAATCAACTCCCTAGTCCAACACACAATTTAACGGGTTCTGTTGGAAATGTTACTGGAACAAACGCTACGCTTCCAGACCTAAGAGCAAAAGGACGTTTGGAATACCAAAAAACGGGTACTAACAATCAGCGCCGTTACCTAAGATGGGCTGAAACAGGAGAGTATTTCTTGAAGTTTGGCCCAGATTCGCCCGAGAATTTACTTAATTATAAAGACTTTGATCATGATGTTAATAAAAATGGTTGTGGCAACTGTACAGAGCATTCATTCAATCCTCATACCAGTAACTGGCAATCTGGAAACCCTACTTGGGATGGACAAAAAGGCAAGAGTTTGATTGGTGTGGTTAACTATTTGAAAAACCAACAAATGAATTCAATGTCTATGTCGTTATTTGGTGGTGATGACAAAAATGTATTTCCTTGGACTAGCTTAAATAATAAGTTTAAATATGATGTTTCTAAACTTGAACAGTGGGAAATAGTTTTTGACCATGCAGAAAAAAGTGGCCTTGCTTTACATTTTAAATTAGCTGAAGCTGAAAACTGGAATAAATTAACACTAAACCAGATTAAAATATATTATCGTGAAATGGTAGCAAGATTTGGACATCATTTAGCCGTTGAATGGAATATTTCTGAAGAATATGGAGGTCAAGACACAAACAATACGGTTCAACCTAGTAGTGCTGTTCCTAGAATAAATTGGTTAGCTAGTATAGACCCTTGGCAAAACCATCGTGTTTTTCATACTTACCCTAATAAGCACGAAAAATATTATAATTACTTAATTAACAATAATGTTAAAATAACTGGTGCATCTGTTCAAAGCTCCCAAGGTGGTGGGTATGATGATGCTTATGGTGGAAAATCCGGGATTAAAACCTGGGTTAACAAATCAAAAAATGGTGGAGTTCCATGGGTAGTAGCTAGTGATGAGCAAAACCCAGGTGCAACGGGTATGTTTACTTCTGAAGCCATTAATAATAGTAATGTTAAAGTTGAGGCAAGAAAAAAAATTCTATGGAAAGGTCTTATTGCCGGAGGAGGTGGTGTTATGTGGTACGGCGGAAAGAATGGCGATTTTAGAACTGAAAATTTTAATAGATTCAATACTCTATTCAACTGGTCAAGAATTGCTATACTACAATTTTTCGAAGGCAATAACCTTGAATACTGGAAAATGCAAAACAATGATGCGCTGGCTAGCGGTAATAAAAATAGATGTTTAGCTCAAGTAGGTAAAACTTATGTTATTTATCTTGAAAATGGTGGTTCATCAAATCTAAATCTTTCTGGACAATCAGGAAACTTTAATGTGAAGTGGTTTAACCCTAGAAATGGAGGGAACTTACAAAACGGATCTGTTACTTCTATAACTGGTGGCGGAAACAAGAGCATCGGAAACCCTCCTAATAATGTGAATTCAGACTGGGTAGCCTTAATTACGGCAGGATCATCTACAGGCCCTGTCACAGAATCAATAGGGTTCTCAAATCTTCCTGCTTCGTTTAGTAATCAAATTACCACTTTTCCAATTCAGGTAACCTATTCCGCTAATCAACAAAGGGATATTAATGTGACAATAAAAAGCCCAACGAATACCTATATTGCTCATAAAACCATGACCGTAAGTGCTGGTTCTAACCAAACTACTACAGTTAATGTATCAGTATCAAGCGCATTAGCTACTGGCTCTAATTATAAGTTTGTAACTGCATTACGAACGGTAGGCGGTAATTACTCTACGAACATTGATAAAGAAGTGGCATTTGCCAATATTGTAAATGCTTCAGCAAAATCATTAAAGGGAGAAGCAGAAAAGCCTGATGTATCGACTGCAGATAACACTAGTATAAAAGTTTATCCAATCCCTCTTGAAGGAAGGAACCTAAAAGCTGAATTAATAGGCGTAAAAGGATCTGCTTCCTACATTATTACAGATATAAATGGTAGGTCTATTACATCTGGAACATCTGATGACAATATGATTACTATTCCTACTAGCTTATTAAAAGCTAAAGGTATTTATATCTTAAAAGTTGATGTTGATGGACATCAATTTATAAAGAAAATTGTGAAATAACAGACACTTAAAAAGATTTTTAAAGTAAAAACCGAATCTCCTAATAATAGAACAGGAGATTCGGCTTTGAAAACTTGATTTTGTTTTTTTATTGTATAAACAAGAAAAACATAAAACTATCTAGAATAGTTAGGTGATTCTTTAGTAATGGTCACATCATGTGGATGGCTTTCATTAATACCACTTGCCGTGATTTTCACAAACTGACCATTTTCTTTTAATGTCTCAATATCTTTAGCACCACAATAGCCCATACCAGCACGTAATCCGCCTATAAACTGGTGAACGCTTTCGTATAGATCGCCTTTGTAAGGGACTCTCCCTACAATACCTTCTGGTACTAACTTTTTAATATCGTCTTCTACATCTTGGAAATAGCGATCTTTGCTACCTTGTTTCATAGCTTCTACAGACCCCATCCCTCGATAAGATTTAAACTTTCTTCCTTCGTAAATAATGGTTTCTCCTGGCGATTCTTTTGTTCCTGCTAATAGTGATCCCAACATAACCGTATCTGCACCTGCAGCAATCGCTTTTGGAATATCTCCTGTATAACGAATTCCTCCATCTGCTATTACTGGTACGCCAGTACCTTTAATAGCCGCAGCAACTTCTAAAACTGCAGAAAACTGTGGGAATCCTACACCAGCTACAACACGTGTTGTACAAATAGACCCTGGGCCAATACCAACTTTAACCGCATCGGCTCCTGCTTCTACTAAATATTTTGCAGCGGCTCCTGTAGCGATATTGCCAACAATAACTTCTAGTTCTGGAAACTTAGATTTAATTTCTTTTAGCACGCTAACTACTCCTTTTGTATGACCGTGTGCTGTATCAATTACAACAGCATCTACGCCTGCATTTACAAGGGCTTCTGCTCTATCTACAGCATCACCTGTAACTCCAATAGCTGCTGCAACACGTAAACGTCCGTACTGATCTTTATTCGCAATTGGTTTTTGACTAAGCTTGGTAATATCTCTAAAAGTAATTAAACCAGATAACTTATAAGCATCATCAACAATAAGTAATTTTTCGATTTTATGTTTTTGAAGGATTTTTTCTGCATCTTTTAAAGATGTTCCAACGGCAGCAGTTACGAGGTTCTCACCTGTCATCACTTCTACAATAGGTCTTGAATTGTTATGTTCAAAACGTAAGTCACGATTGGTTACAATCCCTTTTAATACACCTGCTTCATCAACTATAGGAATCCCACCAATACCATGCTCGGCCATGTTTTGTTTGGCATCTTTAACATTAGCTGTAAGAGGCAACGTAACTGGATCTATAATCATACCACTTTCAGCTCGTTTTACCTTTCTTACTTTTAAAGCTTGCGCCTCAATAGTCATATTTTTGTGTAAAACACCAATACCGCCTTCTTGTGCCATAGCTATGGCCATTTTACTTTCGGTAACGGTATCCATCGCAGCCGAAATAATAGGCACATTAATAGTAATGTTTTGAGTAAATTTTGTTTGAATATCAACTTCGCGTGGAAGAACTTCAGAAAATGCTGGAACTAAAAGGACGTCATCGTAGGTTAATCCCTCCCCTACTATTTTATTTTGATGTGCAGTCATGATGCAATTACGTTATAATTGCGTGCAAATATACAACTAAATTCTAAGATAGTATGATATTATTTGTATCTGTTTTCGCAATAAGGCTTAAGTACTTCAATAGCATAATTATAACGTGTTTTTGCTTTAGAAAGATTGCCTTTAAATCTTATAGCCTTTGGTAATAATAAACCATAAAGAAACTTTCCTTTGGCTATACGTTCTAAAGTTTTTAAACTTTTAGTATCCATAGATTTATAGATGTTATCTATCCACTCGTATTGCTCTTTTTTGAGAATGGTTTTATCCCAATCTAAAGCTTGTTCTGTTTTTAATATGGATTTAGAGACATAAAGTTTTTGTAATTCTACAAATGCATTATTAAACACAGTTTCGCTCCCCTGTCTTGCATATGCTTTTATAGCTTTTTTTGAAAATATTGTATATGGAAACACTTCCATCAAGTGCATTTTTTTGGAAATAAAATGTGCCATTTTTACCCAAATGACTTCGTCCTTTTTCTTTTCTAGCTCGTTAAAAAGCCATTTGTAAAAATCTCGGCGTTGCTTAATGTTTACATACTCTTCAGGCAGATTATGAGATAAGTTATAAATATTAGCGTGTTGCCATACCAAAGTGTTTTTTGACCTATCACATTTTAACCAATCCGAGGGAGCCAAGAATTTTTGCTGAGTCTCTCTTTGATAAACCTTAAGGTTTTTCCATTCTTTTGCTAATAATACATTATTAGAAATTATTATGAAGAAAAATATAATCCATCGCATAGTATATAAAAATACGAGAAATTATGTTGGTATTACTTTTTAAGAAGTAACTGTTTCAAAATAATAAGTACCGAAACAGTAAAAGTAAATGTCATTAAAATTCCTGAAAACATAACAATATATTTCATCCAAAGGACACCAGTCCATAGCATGTATAAGCCTCCAAATGTAAGTATAACAGATATAAACGGCTCTACTATTAAAAACGATTTCAGCTTTTTATTGAGCTTAGTTATAGAAACTATCAAGCCAACTAAAAAGAAGATTATTGACATAGATAAAATATGATTATGAACCAATGTGAGCATTTCCTGATCGCTCTTTTTAAAACGCATTACCTCAGCATTTTCATCATCTTCATTTCCTAAATATTGTTCTTCAATTCCATTTGGATTTGCAGAAGAAGTTTCTCCAACAAATAACAAACCAGTGTAAAAGCCAATACTTAATATGATTATAAAAGCACCTATTAACAGCTTAATTTCTTTAGGAAGTGAAAATATTAATCCGTTTAGCTGCATTTACAGAATGTTTTTTGAATGAAGTATTTTTAATGATTCTAATAAGTTATTCATAGCATTCGTCATAGATCGTACAGAAATAGTCGCTCCAGAAATGGCAACAATATTGTCGCCATACTTTAACGTATCACCTCCTTTTTTTCCTATGAATTGTTTTAACCAACGTTTGCTTCCAATCTCTCCTCCATATTCTTCTCTATATATTAATACTTTAGATTTTAAAACAATTAAATCTTTATCAAGTAATACCAGATAATCAAATTGTGCTGTTTTACTTGAGGCTTGAGATAGATAGGCATATCCTAATAATTCATTATTAGCTTCAATTTTAAATAAATTATCTTCTTCAAATTTAGAAGGCAAGCCTTTTTTTATATCTGAAGAAATAACAACACCAGTGAATTTAAATGTTTCAACACTAAAGATGCCTTTAATTTCTTTATCTACTTTTTTCTGAATATTCTTTGGCAAACCAAAAGACATTAACAGTAACATTAATGATAGAAATGAAATATATTTAAAATTCATGATGCAAAAGTATTGTTTTTTTATTGTTACTTACAACTTAAATGCCAAATAGCTAATTTAGAAACATTCATTTCTAAATTAGCTATCAGGGCAATTGATTATTATACGTTAACGCTTAAAGTGATATCTTTTGTTTTTAAAGATTTGGGGCGGGGCAAAAAAAACCAACCACCAAATTAACGTTATAACGTCTAAACTTATTTAGAACCAAACTCCTATTCCGAAATTAAGTCTGTTATCTACATCCGAACCTGATACCGCATTATCTCTAAATTGATAATCTCCTTTTAAAACAACTCCTGGTGCAATATGATAGCTTAAACCTGTTGTAAAATCATTTCTGTTATAAGCATCATTTTGTTGTAAAGCGCCTTCTGTACCTGCATGTGTATCGTATTGTTCGTATCTTGCAAAAGCGAATAAACGCTGTGCTTTATTTTGTGGTAATAAATTATAAGCTGCCTCTACGTACCACCCTTGCAGTGTACTTCCTAAACCTTCATTTGGCTCTGTGGCTAAATCATAATATAAATTATTGTAATCTTCTGTATCGCTAAGACTTGCGTGAATAAATTGTCCACGAGCAGTAAAACGTTGGTAAGCATAACGAGCATCAACACCAATCATAGAAATTCCTATATCAGATCCGTCTATCATGTCAACATCATCTTCAGCTTGTGTACGACCAAAATAACCAGATAGCCCTAATCGTAAGCCTGGAAGTCCGTAATAGTCCAGTTTAGCAGATAAATTAGGAGAATTTATAGTCGACTTAATTCCTTTTTGTCTTCCATTTCTTAATCCACTGCTTCCTCCTAGTAATTTTGTACCATTAACAGATTGAAATCCATTAAAAACATAAGCTTGGTAACCTAGGGAGATTTCATTAAATCTACCTGTAACACCAACCCCAATTTCACGCCAAGTAGTTGGGACAATGGCATTATCTACAGCTGGT
The DNA here is from genome assembly GCF_030540775.2 of Flavivirga abyssicola. GTDB lineage: Bacteria > Bacteroidota > Bacteroidia > Flavobacteriales > Flavobacteriaceae > Flavivirga > Flavivirga abyssicola. Next base: position 166,726 of record NZ_CP141266.1, read on the forward strand.
CTTTCTACACCATTAAATGTAGTTGGTTCATGAAATTCATTTACAATACCCATAGGTACTAGCATTAAACCACCACGTAAACTTACATTAGGTGCTACAGCATAATTTACAAAAGCTTGTTCTACAAATACTTCTTCTACATGCTCGAATTCTACTTCTGTTACAAACTGTGTCTTATCATTAAACTTATATCCAAAAAGCAATACTAAACGTTGTACATCTAATTCACCATTATCAGCTTCAGGTTGATTATATGTTAGTTCTCCATAAGCACCAACAGTAACAGCTTTTCCATAATTACCAGAAAGTATACGCTGCGCTGCATTCAATTGTTTTTGAGGGTTAAATGTAATAGTATCTTGTGCCGTTTGAGCGTAAGTAGCAGATGCTATTAAAATTGTAAATAGTAGGGTTAATTTTTTCATCTTTTAGATTAAATTGTTATTCTTATTTAGACTTATTATAAATAAATATCGTTTTGAAGTTGCAAATATAAAACTCATAATTAATTACGCAAAGTTTATTTAGATTAAATTTAAATAAACTTTTAAACAACAACTTAAAACACTGTATTTCAGTTAATTAAATTATCTTAAAAAATTAATGATAGAAATTAAATACCTTGGAAGCTTCGTTATAAGCACTCTCAAAACTGAGCGCATTTAAACTATTATTTTTATTAGAAGTGAAATATGACAACAACTTTTCGGTAGGCATATTACCTGTTAATTCATCTTTGGCCATAGGACATCCTCCAAACCCCTGAATAGCGCCATCAAAACGTTTACAACCTGCTTTGTAAGCTGCATCAACTTTTTCAAACCATGTGCTTGGTGTTGTATGCAAATGGGCTCCAAATTCAATATTCGGATATTGAAGTATCAAGTTTGAAAATAGATAGCTTATACTTTCCGAATTAGAACTTCCTATGGTATCACTTAAAGATAAAATCTTTACTCCCATCTTTGAAAGTTTTTCGGTCCACTCCCCCACTATATCTACATTCCAAGGGTCCCCATAAGGATTACCAAATCCCATAGATATGTAAACGACCACTTCCTTACCAGACTTATTAGCAATTTCTAATATTTTTGAGAGCGTTACAATAGATTCAGCTATCGTTTTATGAGTATTACGCATTTGAAAGTTTTCTGATATCGAAAACGGATAGCCCAAATAATCTATTTCTGAATGTTTACATGCATCATCTGCTCCTCTTGTATTTGCTATAATAGCAAGTAACTTGCTAGTTGTTTTAGATAAATCAAGTTTTGATAGCACCTCAGCAGTATCAATCATTTGCGGAATCGCCTTAGGTGATACAAAACTACCAAAGTCAATCGTATCAAAACCAACCCGTAAAAGCGATTGAATGTATTGGACTTTACTCTCAGTAGGAATAAAATCTTTAATACCCTGCATGGCATCTCTTGGGCATTCAATAATCTTTACTTTGTTTTGCATTTAGTCAAAAAATAGGAGGATAAAAATACTATTATTTTAATGAATCAGTAATTATGTTTTTTAAGAAATAAAAAAATGTAAGGTTTAGTATAAATAACCGACACTATATTTAATTACTAAAAAACCGTATCATGAAAAAAATTACTTTTCCTTGTTTTTTTGTTTTTTTTATTTCTTTGACTTCCTTTAGTCAAAGTACAGCTAATTATACGGTTGTTTTTGAAAGTATTTGGGAATCTGTTGCTAATAATTCAACTGAAGGTCAAAGTACAATTGGTTTACCTGGTTCAGCCCATTGGTCACCTCTAGTTGGTGCTACACATAAAACTGCTAATACTTTTTTAATGATGGGAGCAGCAGCTTCACCCGGTATTGAATCGGTTGCTGAAACCGGAGGTACAGGTACTTTTAAATCTGAAGTTAATAATAACGCTGATGCAGATAAATTTATTGATGGTGGCGGACTTGGTAGTGGCAAAGGAACTATTACGATAAATAGTCTGGACGTTAATGAAGATTATCCTTTGGTTACTTTAGCTTCAATGATAGCTCCCAGCCCTGATTGGTTTATAGCTGTTAATGGTATAAACTTAAGATCAGGAAATAATAGCATAAATAATGGCTGGAAAGATACATTTTCAATAGATTTGTTTCCTTATGACGCGGGCACTGAGGATGGAAGTGGTTATTCATTAGATAATGCAGATAGTAATCCTATAGGAGTCATAACAAGTCGATCCAATACAACTCCATTTAATGAAAAGAAAATTGGGACACTTACTTTTACATATAATTCATCAACTCTTAGTACCAGAACAGTAAACAACATTGATGCTGTAAAAATATTTCCAAATCCGACTAATGGACGTATAACGCTTTCAAATATCCAGGATATTGAATTAAACTCAATTAAAATCTACAACGTATTAGGTAAGCTAGTTAAACAAATAGAAATTGCAAAAGGATTATCTAAATTAAATACCAATTTAAGCAACTTAAATAAAGGAATTTATCTATTAAATTTAGAAGCTATTGATGGTACGAACAGGTCTCAAAAGCTAGTAATCAACTAATAATTAAGCACATAATTATTAGGGTAACCGATAAAATTTACGTTTAAACGTTTTTATTATTCATCTTTTTCATTAAGGTATACATTTGAAAAAATGTTTTGCCCGAATGAATATTTTTATTTCTAACCTAAAATTTTTACTTCTCTCGGTATTTTTATCGATATCTTATTATACTTCAGGTCAAAATAAATTAGAGTCTAGTTGTGGCACGGTCACCACTCCAGAATCTCTTGAATACATTAATAGTATAAAGCCACAAATTAAAAAACATGAGCAAGAGTTTATTGCTTATAAATCTAATAAAAGTAATTCCCATAAAATAGTTAATTCCATTCCTATTAAAGCTCATATTATCAGGTCTTCTAATGGAACCGGTGGACTTAATATTTCGGATCTTAATGATGCTATTGATAACCTTAATGATATTTATGCAGGTGCTTACATGGAATTTTTCTTATGCGATGGTATTAATTATATAGATGACGATGCGTTTTGTCATTTTAAAAAAGGAAATGAAAGTGATTTAAAAGCAACAAACTATACTGCTGGTTTAATAAATATTTATTTTACTGATTATTTAGAAAATACTTCTGAAGAAAGTATTTGCGGGTATAGCAATAATGTGGGAAGAAACGATGATATTATTGTTATGAAAAATAGCTGTGCGACTAATAATTCTTCCCTGCCTCACGAGTTAGGACATTTTTTCTCTTTAGTGCATACTCATGGACCAGATAATAGTAAAATGACTTCTGAATTAGTAGATGGTAGCAACTGCGACACAGATGGAGATGGTATTTGCGACACACCTGCAGACCCTATGCTTTCCTCTAATACTATCAATAACTTTTGTGAGTTTACAGGCATAGAAACAGATGCTAACGGACATACATTCAATCCAGATACAGGCAATATGATGTCTTATTCCAGAAAGTCATGTAGAAATCATTTTACAGATCAGCAGCTAGCTAGAATGTATGCTTTTTACCAAACCACAAAAAATTATTTAGCCTGTCCATCGTTTAATGCTAATTTCGTTGCTGATACTAGTGTAACCTGTGAGGAAACATTAACTGTAAACTTTAAAAATAATTGCTCTAATATTACCAATTGGCAATGGGACGTAGACTCAGATGGTGTTATTGACTATACCAATCAAAACCCTTCACACACCTATAATGCTGGTATATATGATGTAACGCTTACTGTTTCTAATAAATCTAAAACTATAAAGAAAACATTTTCTAAATTCATAAAAGTTGGTACAAAAATCAATCCTCTTCAAGAAAGCTTTGATGATTTTGAAATTGCAGGAGATCATGGTTGGACAACAATTGATGCTTCAAAAAATGGTTATAATTGGTACTCCAATACAGGACAAACAACAACTAAAGGTACCGGTCCTTTAAATGATAATATATCTAATAACAACATAGGAAAATATATTTATGCTGAAGCTTCTGGAGCAAAACTTGGAGATGTCGCTGAATTCATTTCTCCATGTATTAATATAACGACATCGAATACCAAACTGGAATTTTCATATCATATGTTTGGAAAAGACATAGGCGCATTACACGTAGATATAAAAACGAATAGTGGCTACATTAATGATGTTATACCTGCTCTTTATGGAAATCAACAAGCAAATCAAAATGCCCCGTTTTTAAAGCAAACTGTTAATTTATCGTCTTATGAGGATCAAACCATAAAAATTCGCTTTAGAGCTGTAAGAGGAGCTGGTTGGAACGGTGATATAGCTATTGATAATATCTTTATTAAGGGTTATGAAGAAAAAGAACAGACCATACCCAATACTATAGCAAATATAAAAGCTTATCCAAACCCTATTACAAGCAATTCCCTGTATATCAAAACGACAAATACCGAAGACATTTTAAAATACCAAATTTCTAATTTATTTGGACAAGTATTTTTATCGGGAACATTAACCAATCAGCCTATTAATGTTAGCGATTTGGCTTCTGGCACTTACTTCCTAACCCTTACCAGTAAAAATTCAAGAATCGTTAAGAAGATTGTTAAATAAAATTGATTGTAAATAGCTAAGTAATCGGAAGCTCTAATATATTAAAAACCCACAGCTAATTTTTAACTACGCCCTTTTAAGCAAAGCTTTATTAATCTGTTTTATAAGACTTGGCCCTTCATAAATAAACCCTGTATAGATCTGCACTAAATCTGCTCCAGCATCTATTTTTTCAAGAGCATCCTCTGCAGAATGTATGCCACCTACTCCAATTATTGGAAATGATTTATGGCTTTTATCAGATAAATATTTTATAACCTTTGTGCTTTTATCCTTTATAGGTTGTCCGCTTAAACCACCATGACCTATACTTTCTAGCATTTCTTTTGAAGCTTTTAAATGACTTCTATCCATAGACGTATTACTTGCAATAACACCGTCTAACTTTGTTTCTGCAACAAGTGCTACAATTTCATCTAATTGTCCTTCATTTAAATCAGGTGCTATTTTAAGAAGGATTGGTTTTTGCTTTTCAAATGTTTTATTTGCATTTTGAACAGCCCCTATCAGTTCTTCTAAATAATCTTTATCATTTAATTTAGCATGACTGCCTACATTAGGACAACTAACATTAAGCACAAAATAATCAACATACGGATGTAATGCATTAAAACACTCTAGGTAATCTTTGGTGTAATCTTCTGGTTTTGTACTAGTGTTTTTCCCAATATTACCACCAATAATCAGCTTCCCTTTATTCTTTTTTAATTGAAAAATAGCCGCTTCTAGTCCTTCATTATTAAACCCCATTCGGTTAATAATGCCCTGATCGCCTTTAAGCCTAAATAATCTTTTCTTAGGGTTTCCTGCTTGTCCTTTAGGGGTTACCGTGCCTATCTCAATAAATCCAAAACCGAAATCTGCTAATTCATTGTACAGTACAGCATTTTTATCAAAACCAGCTGCTAAACCTACGGGGTTTTTAAAAGTTAACCCGAACAAATTTCGTTTTAATTTTGCCCCCTTAACCACATATAAACTTCTAAAAACAGCTTTAATCCCAGGAATCTTAGACGTAAATTTTATCAGCGAAAATGTAAAATAATGAATCTTTTCAGGGTCGAACAGAAAAAAAAGAGGGCGAAGGAATAATTTGTACATCCGATATTATTTATGCAAAAATACTCCTAAATAAAAAATTGAACAATTCAAAAGCAAAAAAAATTAATAATCGTATTTTTAAACCCAACAATTATGTTGAGCTATTTTAATCAACCATGCCAAACTTTATCTAAAATGATTTCAAAAGAAAACATCATAAAACGATTCGTAAGTTACGTTACTATTGATACAGAATCCGATCCAGCGTCTAAAACAACACCTAGTACAAAAAAGCAATGGGATTTGGCTAATAAACTAGCCGAAGAGCTTAAAAGTATTGGGATGACAGATGTTAGCATTGATAAGAATGCCTATATTATGGCGACTCTACCAAGTAATGTAGATCATGATGTTCCTACTATTGGATTCATTTCTCATTTTGATACCTCTCCAGATTTTACAGGAGCTAACGTAAAGCCACAAATTGTTGAAAATTATAATGGCCATGATATTGTTTTAAATGAAGCTGAAAACATTGTATTATCTCCAGATTATTTTGAAGATTTACTGTTATATAAAGGTCAAACTTTAATAACAACAGACGGCACTACGCTTTTAGGAGCAGATGATAAAGCTGGGATTTGCGAAATCGTTTCTGCTATGGAATATTTAGTAAATCATCCAGAAATTAAACACGGAAAAATAAGAGTTGGTTTTACTCCCGATGAGGAAATAGGTCGAGGCGCACACAAATTTGATGTTGAAAAATTTGGTGCAGATTGGGCTTATACCATGGATGGAAGTCAAATAGGTGAATTAGAATACGAAAACTTTAATGCAGCCAGAGCTGTAGTAAAAATAAAAGGTAAAATTGTACATCCAGGATATGCTAAAGGTAAAATGATAAATTCTATGTACATCGCGCAAGAGTTTATTAATTCGCTGCCACGACTAGAAACTCCGGAGCATACAGAAGGCTATCAAGGTTTTTTTCATTTGCACAACATCAAAGGAAATGTTGAGGAAACTGTTTTAGAATATATTATTCGCGACCATGATAGAGGGCATTTTGAAGCTCGTAAAGAAGTCATGCAGAAACTAACAAACGAATTAAACTCACAATACGAACGCCAAGTTGTTACTACTGAAATTAAGGATCAGTATTTTAATATGAAAGAAAAAGTCGAACCCGTGATGCATATTGTAGATATTGCAGAAAAAGCGATGAGACAACTCGGTATTAAACCACTCATTAAAGCTATTCGTGGTGGTACTGATGGCTCTCAATTAAGCTATATGGGTTTACCTTGCCCTAATATATTTGCTGGTGGACATAACTTTCATGGCCGTTATGAATATGTTCCCGTTGAAAGTATGATTAAAGCAACAGAAGTGATTTGTAAGATTGCCGAGTTAACGGCTTTAGAAGAGTAAAAAACACAAACGACACAAAAGATTATCACTTTAAAATCAACTGCATGAGTGAATATTCAACTGTGGAATTACGACATCCCTTGAATATTGTTTTGTAGGATAGGTTAATGGGCACATATATAACTACCATCTTCTTTATTCTCTTATAAGGATATAGACATCTGCAAGAATATGCCTGATGCTTTCATGCATAACAAACAATACATTTAAATATAATATCTTTAAATAAAATGCAATAGATTTAAAAAGTATCGTCTTTTTAACCAAAGACCCTCTATAAATGGTTAAATGAATTCAGAATCAGAAAACAGTAAAAAACTTAATGATTTTTTTGGTAGAGAATACCGGTCTCTGAAGATTTATGTGAATAACAGAATAAAGGATACTGCCAGTCGAAATGCTGAAGATATTATTCAGGATGTGGCTTTAAAGCTATTCTCCGGAGCAGATAGGTATGCACCTATCAATAATGTAGCTGGTTTTGTTTATAGGTCAATTAGAAATAAAATAATTGATATTATGCGAACAACGAAACAAACAGAGCAAATAGAGATTGATAGTGAGTTTTCAAATCTGGCAGAAATGATTCATCAATCGACCGATAATCATACTTCAGAGGAAATGATTCCTCTTTTAAAAAAGAGTATTAAACAACTTAAGCCAGGATATAGAGATATTATTATAGCGGTAGATTTTGAAGGTTATACATATAAAGAAATTTCTAAAGAAACCGGAATTCCAGAAGGCACACTCATGTCCCGAAGGCATAGAGCCATAGGCATGTTATATAAAAAATTAGAATCAGAAATTAATAAATATAAAAACGACATATCATGAAAAATTACTTCAATCATAAATTCAGAGAAAAATCTCCAATAGAAATCGCAGGGATGATCATCTTTGGTATCATTGCTATTACTGGTTTAGCTATTCTGTTAGGCTTTGTAATTATGTGGTTATGGAATTGGCTTATGCCAGAAATTTTTGGACTAACCCCACTTACCTATTGGCAAGCTGTTGGATTGTTTGTATTCTTAAAATTATTACTCGGAGGCTGTGGAGGCGGTGGAAGATCATCAAAAAATACGAAACAAAAATGTGATTCTAATTCTAAAAGCGATTTTTCTAAATGGAAGCATTATGATGAATTTTGGGAAGAAGAAGGTGATGAACTTTATAAGCAATACCTCGAACGAAAAACAAACCCAACTCAACAAAACGAATCTGGATCGGAAACAGAACAGCTTTAAATATCATTATTTTTAATACTACATTATGCATCTATTAATATTTGAAACAGATATTGAGTCGAAGGAAAAAGTAGAGTCTTTACACCCTTTACTTAATAAACATTCCGGTATTTTAAAATGGTCTATCGATTTTGAAGATATCGACAATGTACTTAGAATTGAAGCAACCGCTAATATTTCAGAAACGGATATCATTAATATGATTAAAACACGTGGCTTCTATATAGAAACATTAGCGAAATAAATAATTTCTTAAAACAGTCCGTCTACCTATCTTCCAAGGAAAGCTTTAAAAGTATTTTGCTCGTTTCAATGAAAACTCCGAGGCATGTCTCGAAGAATTTTTTTCTATTAAATACTTAAGCATTACATTTACATCATATAAAAAATGATACTATGAATCCGTCTGCTCAAGGTTGGATAAAAAAGCTACTAAAGGAGATTGAAAAAAAGGATATCATCTTTAATTTCAGTGAAGAAACCTTTTATAATGCCTTAAGGAATTGTGGTTTTATATATGGAAGTAATTTAGATATTGTTGGGAGTATTATTGATAAAAAAGACCTTACAGAAGATGAACTTTGTAAAGCAAATTTACTTTTAACGTTATTTCACACTCATAGTAATTCAAAGTCTAAAATACCATTTATTGACAGTGTTATAAACTTTTATACAGATATAAATGAGCTTAAAATTTCATTCTTTCAAGAATTATTAGGCGGTAAAAAATCTAGCGAACAACTCGAAAAAATAATTCATAAACGCGTACAAATAGATGCTAATGTACTTACCAAGAATTTTAATTATTTTATTATAAATGCTTTACTTTTTATTGATGCCTTGGCTTACCAAGAGTTTTTAAAGAGCAATACCATTTCAATTGATTATATAAGGAATTTAGAAGCAGCCATAGAGACTATTTCTTTAGATGTTTTAAACTCTAAAATTACAAAAAACCAATACGATGAAAGTTTAATAAAACTCTTTGAATCTTCCTTACGATTTAAAGATAACATTCATGTAAACTATAAAAAGTCTATTGAAATTATTAAAACGAAACAAGAAAAGTATTATGTTTTAGACTTAGCCTGTATGGCTACCTGGGGAGATAGAACTATTGATGATAACGAACAACAATTCTTATTTCAATTAGGTACCGATTTAAGCCTTCACACATCACGTATTAGCCAATCTATAGATACTGTAAATCATTTTTATAACACCAATAAAGACAATATAGCACTTTTAAGTTCTAAAAATATTGTACAGAGTTTTTACAATAACTCCAGTAAAATGGTCAATAAATTAATTACGAGAAATAGTAAACGTCTGTATCAAGAACTTAAAGACAGTAAAGAACTTATGATTTTATTGTCACAATCTACTGTTCGGGATTTAACCAACGAGGAACAAAAAAAAGTACAAGAACAATTGTTGGACATTTTTAAATCCATTCCTAGTCTTGCCATATTTATGCTTCCTGGAGGCGCATTATTACTACCGTTGGTTGTCAAATTTATTCCAAAATTATTGCCTTCTGCTTTTGATGATAATAGGATAGACGATTAATTATGAAAAAACAACTTCATACGTATTTAAATCGTTATGTATCCTTTTCTGAAGAAGAAGTAAATTCATTTTTTGATTATCTTACTGTACAAACATTTCAAAAAAAAGAATTCATCTTAAAAGAAGGTGATGTCTGCAAAATGAAGTTCTTTATCACTAAAGGGTTAATACGCATCTTTAAGATTGACGATAAAGGCAATGAGAATATCATCCATTTTGGGATTGAAAATTGGTGGATGACAAACATGGAAAGCTTTATTACCGAGCAACCTTCCCTCTTATATATTCAAGCACTTGAAGAAACGACAGTACTTACTATCAATAAAGCTAATTTAGAAAAAGCGTATGCCGTTATACCAAAACTAGAGCGATTGTTTAGGATTATAACCGAAAAAATGGTTATTGCTATTGAACGCAAAAACGAACATTATCTTAAAATGAATAGTAAAGAACGATACCGAGGATTTATAGATGAGCTTAAGGATTTTTCTCAACGTGTTCCCCAGTACATGATCGCCTCATACCTTCATATTACCCCAGAATATTTGAGCGAACTTAGAAAAACCAAATAATATTTATTTCTTAAGACATCTTAATTTTTAGCGATTTTCTCTATCCTAACTTTGTTTCATAATTAAAAATAACATCAAATTATGGAACGAATTTCTTATGCAGATATTCCCGAGGGAATGTTCGAAAACTTAAGAGTTATAGAAGATTTTTTAAACAATTCACCATTAGACAATAAGCTCATGGAGCTTGTAAAACTTAGAGTTTCCCAAAAAAATGGTTGTGCTTATTGTGTAGATATGCATTACAAAGAATTAAAGCATACCGGCGAAACAGAATTGCGTTTGTCATCTTTATGCGTATGGGAAGAAACCCCATATTTTTCTACTAAAGAAAGAATAGTATTAAAATTTGCAGAGACACTTACAAAAATAAATAGAGCACCAATACCCGAAGACGTTTATACGCCTTTATTAGACTATTTTAACAAAAATGAGGTATGCTATCTAACTCTGGCAATAACACAGATAAACACATGGAATAGGCTTATGAAAGTGTTTCTGTTTACTCCTGGAAATTATAAAGTAGGAGACCAATAATTATGAATCAAAATATCATTAAATTATTTCTAAGATTAGCAGTTAGTTTAGGGTTTCTTTCAGCCGTGGCAGATCGATTCGGGTTTTGGCAAGAAAACGTATCTGTCTGGGGAAACTGGCAATCTTTTTTAGACTACACGCAACTTATCAATCCATTCATACCAAAATCACTTATTCCTTTTTTAGGAATAACGGCTACTGTTGCAGAAATCATTTTTGCTCTATGTTTATTAATAGGTTTCAAAACTGAAACGTTTGCTAAATTGAGTGGAATTCTTTTATTAATTTTTGCCTTTGCTATGTGTTTTTCAACGGGGATCAAAGGGGTCTTTGATTTTTCTGTTTTATCAGCCTCTACAGCAGCTTTTGCTTTAAGTTCTATGAAAGAAAAACATCTTGAAATAGATCTCTTTTTTAATAAAACATCTTTATAAATAGTAACGGTAAAGTACACTTTTTACCACTTAATGAGATATCCGACAAAAGGTAATAGCAATTATCTTTTGTCGGATATTTCTTTAATATAGATATATGATTTCAAAAAAAAGTTGGATTCTATTTTTTTTCTGTTAGATTTACAATATAACTAACCATAAATCTAGAAAACATAGATATGACGTCGTACACTATAAAAGAAATTAATGATATTTTAAAAGGAGAATTAATAGGAAACACAACACAATCTATTAATGGTCCTGAACAATTACAACATGCTAATAATAATCATATCACTTTTATAGGAAGTACAAAATATGTTAAGCATTGGGCAGACTCAAAAGCCTGTGCAGCTGTAGTTAATGATAATTTAAATGTAGAACCCGGAGATAATCGCGCATTAATTAAAGTGAAAAATGCTGATTTAGCCATGGCTAAAATTTTAGAACTCTTTAATCCACCAGCACCAGAATTCGAAACAGATATTCATCCCACAGCAGTTATTCATAAAACTGCAAAAATTGGTGAAGGTTGTAAAATTGGTGCTAATTGCTATGTGGGTAAAAATGTAGAGCTTGGTAACGGTGTTATTTTATACCCTAACGTTTGTGTTTTTGATGAAACAACAATTGGTAATAATACCATAGCCTGGTCTGGAACCGTTATTAGAGAACGCTGCATCATAGGAAGCCATTGTATTTTCCATACCAATGTAAGCATTGGTGCTGATGGTTTTGGATATCGCCCCAGTGACGACGGACGTGGACTTGTTAAAATACCACAAATCGGTAATGTTATTATTGGCCATTATGTTGAAATTGGTGCAAATTCCTGTGTAGACCGTGCCAAATTTAGTGCTACTATTGTTGGTGATGGTTGTAAAATAGATAACTTAGTACAAATAGCCCATAATAGTGTTATGGGACGTTTTTGTATCATGGCTGGACATAGTGGACTTGCTGGCTCAGTAACTTTAGGCGATGGTGTTATTATTGGAGGAAGCGCTTCCATTAAAGATCACACAACTATAGAATCTGGCGCTACTGTAGGTGCTGGTTCTGGTGTTATGAACAATGTAAAGGCTGGAGAAACCGTTTTAGGATACCCTGCACAAGATGCCAGAGATATGCTAAAGCAATGGGTTGCCATGCGAAGACTTGCTAAAAAGTAGTATTTAGTTCTGAACTCATCTTGACTTTTTGTTTTTAACCGAAAATGAGATAAAATTTGTTCAGATGAGGCTTTTTTTGCAAAGCATAGCAGTGCTAAGCATAAAAAAAGTAACAAAATATGGGCGAATTTTAGCCATTTTTTAGGAAATAGAAAAAGTCAAGGTGAGTTCCTATTAAAAATCTATTTGTTATAATAAATATGTTAAAAAAATAAATCTATTTTTTTAACTGTAATTTTTTTTATTACATTTGTATTATGATTAAAACAAAATTCTCTGTCATATTACATATAATAACACTGTTAGCTTTGTATAAAGATGAATGGCTAAATTCAACCTTAATAGCTAGTAGTCTTAATATTAACCCTGTATTAGTAAGGAAAGAACTCGCTATACTTAAATCAAGTGGGCTTATTGAAAGTAAGGAAGGGAAAAATGGTGGAGTAAAACTATTAAAAGATGCGAAGAAAATACAGTTATCTGAAATATTTGCAATAGCCAAAGGATCAGACCATGTACTATCTTCACTTAAAAATGTACCCAACCCAAACTGTAGAGTAGGAAAACAAATCAATAAAAATTTAGGAATAGTCTTAGACGAAATTGATGGAGCTATAATAGAAAAGTTAAGTAAGCAAAGTCTTGAGGAATTTAAAAATCAATTTTAAAAAATTTTAACCAAAACTGTAACAAAAATAATGACATTTAAAAATTAAATTTATGAATAAAAAAATCAAAATAAACGGTATTGAAATATCATATCGCGAAGCAGGAGAACAAAATAAGGAAACCATATTACTTCTTCATGGATTTCCGTCTTCTTCACATATGTACAGAGACATCATAGAACTGCTATCTGGCCATTACCATCTTATTGCTCCAGACTATCCTGGTTTTGGATTAAGTGAAGCGCCATCAATAGATAAGTTTGAATATACATTTGAAAATATAAGTAAGACAATAGAAGCATTTATTGATACCCTTAAAATTCCTTCTTTTTATTTGATGATGCAGGACTATGGAGGACCAATTGGTTTTAGAATAGCCTCAAAAAGACCTCAACATATTAAAGGGCTCATCATCCAAAATGCTAATATGTATATGGAAGGTATGGGTGAATGGGCAAAGAAGATTGGAGAATATCAAAAAGCAAATAACTTAGAAGGGCTTAATAATTTTAAAAATTACTTAATGTCTTTAGAAGGGATAAAAGAACAATATCTATCAGGATCAAAACACCCAGAAAAAATAGACCCTATATCGTATACCACTGATACAAAATTCATGGAAAAAGCAGGGATTAATGAAGTTCAAACAGCTTTATTCTATAATTATGGAACAAACTTTCCTAAATACCCGGAATGGCAGAACTACTTAAAAGAACATCAGCCTAAAACGTTAGTGGTTTGGGGAGAAAATGACAAATTCTTTAGTAATCCTGGAGGAGCAGCTTATAATAAAGATCTAGATAATGCAGCCATACACTTCTTTGAAGGAGGCCATTTTATGTTAGAAGAATATAGCGATGAAGTTGCCGAACTAATTAAAGAATTCATCAAATAACTTAGAAAAAACAATATAAATTAAAATTCAATAAAAATGAAAATTACAATCGTAGGAGCTGGTGGAAACATTGGCAAAAGATTAGTCGCAGAAGCTGCTAATAGAAATCACCATTTAAATTTAATAACATCTAAAAACATTTCTGATTTCCATTTAGAAAATACTGATAATGTAAAAGCAACACAGGTTGATATTTTTGACACTCAACAATTAGCTAAAACTTTCGAAGGTAACGATGTTGTAATTAGTGCTTATGCACCGCCTCAAGACAATAATGATTTATTAATCGAAGCATCAAAGTCTTTAGTTGAAGCATCTAAAAAAGCCAATACCAGACTTATAGCCGTAGGTGGAGCAGGGAGTCTAAAGGTTTCAGATGATTTATTACTTATTGATGTGCCTTCTTTCCCAGAAGAATATAAGGCCATTGCAAAATCACATCTAACGGCATTGAATAGTGTATATAGACCTGAAAAAGAGCTTAATTGGACTAATGTATCCCCATCTGCTTATATTTTTGAAGGAGAAAGAACAGCTAATTTTAAAATAGCAGAAGATCATTTGATTTCGAACGAAAAAAATGAAAGTGCAATTTCTATGGAAGATTTTGCTGTTGCTATATTAAATGAAGTAAATGATTCTAAATTCATTAAAAAACGTTTTACCGTTGGTTACTAAACATAAACGACATACAACAACATAAAAAATAGCAGAATCTGCGCAAGCCATTTGGTTTGCGCTTTTTCATTATCATCTATAGAAAAAGTATTATTATTACAACGTGCTACTCTTTATATACAAAAACTTCAGACCGTCTCAAAACTCTAGCTTTTAATTTTGGCATTTGGGTAGGTGTCTTTGAGAACCCCAAAATATGGTATTCTCGGAGAAACAAAATTGATTTTGAGACAGACTGAGCTAACAGTAATAGTTAATTTTAATTAAATGAAGCACGAAATTTCAAAGGTGAAACATTGGTTTTCGTTTTAAATAATTTACTGAAGGATTGAGAATGTTCAAACCCTAATTCATAAGCAATTTCACTAACTGATAAATTTGTCGTCGATAATTTTTCTTTTGCCTTTTCTATCAATTTGTTGTGTATATGTTGTTGTGTGGTTTGCCCCGTTAGGCTTTTAAGCAAACTACTTAAATAACCTGGAGACATATTTAATGTATTAGCAATGTATTGAACTGTTGGTAACCCCTCATTTATGATCGCTTCACTATTAAAATACTTATTAAGTAAGGCTTCAACTTCATTTAATTTATAGTGACTGGATTTTTTCCTAGTAATGAATTGACGTTGATAAAATCGTTGAGCGTAGTTGAGCAATAGTTCTATTTGCGCTATGATAATACTCTCACTGAAATTATCAATATTATTCTCTATTTCCTGTTTAATATTTTGAAAAATACCTTCAATAACATCTTCTTCTTTTTCAGACATAAAGAGTGCTTCATTTATAGAATAATCAAAAAAATCATATTGTTTAATTGTTTTTGAAAGCGAAGCATTCCAAAAAAAATCTGGGTGTATAAGAAATAGCCAACCTGAAGGTTTTAGGTTAGCTTTATTAGTATTGGGTTCTATACTCAGTATTTGGCCTGGTGCTATAAAAGACATCAGGCCCTCATCAAAATCATATTTTTGTTGGCCATAACGAATTGCTCCCACATTTCTTTTTACTCCAATAGAATAAAAATCAAAATTCCAATGTTCTCCAATGTGTTCTGGTAGTATTTTAGAAAGCCCATAATCAACCAAGCTTACTAAAGGATGCTGTGGGCTAGGCAATCCTCTGATTTTATGAAAATCACTTATCGTTTTAATTTTTCGAATCTTGTTTTTCATTTATACTTTTTAAATTTATAACAACATGCCTCCAGAAACTTCGATACGCTGTCCATTAATCCATTGTGCTTCTTCTGTACAAAGGAAAGCTACAACCCCGCCAATATCTTCAGGTTCTCCAACCTTTCCTAAAGCGGTAACATTAGCAATGATTTGTCTTTTTTCCTGATCATCTCTATTCACGCCTTCACCAAAATCGGTAGCAATAGCTCCAGGAGCAATAACATTAGAGGTAATCTTTCTATGTCCCAATTCTTTAGCCAAATACCTAGTAAAAACTTCAATAGCTCCTTTCATACAAGCATAAGCTGAAAAACCAGGAAAAGAAAACCTTGTTAAACCTGACGATATATTAATAATACCACCTTTATTATTGATAAAAGGCACTCCCTTTTGTGTTAAGAAATATACACCTTTAAAATGAATATTAAGCATCTCGTCAAATTGCGATTCGCTAGTCTTAGTAATGGGTTGGTTAATCCCCGTTCCTGCATTATTGATTAGAAAATCGAAATTTGGACTACCATATTCATTTGTAAGATAAGAGGCTATTCGATTAAAAAAATCTCCAAACTCCTTTATATTGTTCGTATCTAATTGAAATGCTTTCGCTTTCTGACCATTTCTTTCAATCTCCCGAACCACGTCTTCGGCTAATTCTTTATTGGTTTTATAGGTAATAATAACGTCAATATTCTTTTTGGATATATTGATTGCCGTATCTCTACCTAAACCTCTACTACCTCCTGTAACTAATGCGATTTTACTTTGTCTCATTTTTAATAATTTTTGTTTCAGCAAAGTTCAGTAGAAACAAAAATTAATTTGTAGCCAAATTCGAGAATACTGTAGCCAAAACCTAGATTTATGAGTAAAACCTCTACTCTAACCAGGCTTTAAAATCTTTAACACGCTCACGGGCTACAATAACCTCCTGTTCTTTATACGTATTAAGTTTTATCTGCAATCGGGAATTGGTATAGCTTACCATATCTTTTATAGCATTGATATTAACAAAGAATTTTCGATTTATACGAAAAAAGGTTTGAGGCTCTAACTCATCTTCCAGATGTTCTAAAGTGGTATCTAAAAGATAATTCCTGCCCTCGTTTGTATATAAATAAGTGCCTTTATTTTCGCTGTAAAAACATTCAATATCATCAATATTTATAAGCTTTAAATGCTGCCCTACTTTTACCGAAAAACGTTTTTTATAGTCTCGGTCTATTGGGTTTACTAATAGTTTTTTTATATCATTGAAGTCTAAGGTTACCGCCTGTTTTTGTGGTGCGCGCTCTTGATACTTTTTAACTGCGGTTGCTAAATCGTTTTCATCAATAGGTTTTAATAAATAATCTATACTATTTAATTTAAAGGCTTGTAATGCATATTCATCATAAGCTGTGGTAAAAATTACAGCACTTTTAATTTCAATGGATTCAAAAATTTCGAACGATAATCCATCACTTAATTGGATATCTAGAAAAATTAAATCTGGATGTGTATTGTTTTGGAACCATTGTATTGATTCTTCAACAGAATGCAACATGGTTTGAGCCTCAATATCCAATGTTTTCAGCATACGTTGTAAACGCCTTGCTGATGGTTTCTCGTCTTCAATAATGATTACATTCATTTCTTTATATAAATTTGTTCTTATTATGTCAATGAGTTTATTATTCCCAACGTTTTTTGTCTTTATCTAAAAACTCATTCATCTTGCGTTTTTCCCATTTTTTACTAAAGAATATATTTTTACCAAATACCCCCATGGCATGAAAACCCAAACCAATTCCCCAAAAAAGAGGTGTAGAAAATGTCCCAAAATGCCAAATATTACCATCTGTATTTACAGCAATCATAACTACAATAAATACGTTTACCAAAACATACCATAAGGCATGCCAATAAAAACCTTTTATTTCTTTTAGCCTTTTTTGAGCTCTTAAATAAGCATCTTCTCGTTTAAATTCTTCTGATGAATAATTATAATCTCTATTCTTCATGTTTTCAAAAATTTAACCCCAACGCATTTTTTCTTCTTCCTCTTCCATAAACTCTTGTATTTTTCTTTCTTCCCATTGACGTCCCAAAACACCATTGTTCACAAACACATTATAAGCATGGAACCCCAAACCTATACCCCAACCTGCCATTGGAAACCAAAACCATTGAAAGTTCCAATACGTTTTATAATTAACAAAAGCTAAAAAGGGAATAACTAAGCAATAGGCTATTAAATGATAATAGAATTCTTTAAGGTCTTCTACCCTTTTGCGAGCTCTTAAATATTTACTATCTACTTCTGAATCTGGTAATTTTTGCATGATTTCCTGTAATTTAATTCCAATGTTTATTATTTTCTTCTTCTTGCATATATTTTTCAATTTTACGCTTTTCCCAATCTCTGCCAAAAGCACCATCGTTTACAAAAACCCTAAAAGCTTGAATGGCTAAACCTATACCCCAGCCAAACATTGGGAACCAAAACCATTGAAAATCCCATGACGTTCGATGGTTTATAAATATCAAAAACGGAATAACCAAAAAATATGATATTAGACTATAATAAAACCCTTTAAGTTCTTCTACATGCTTACGGGCACGCACATAACTATCATCTATTTCTGGTTGTAATTGCGATCTCATAACTATAATTTGTTTTGTAAGCATAGGTATAGCTACTGCAAAGCTATTTGCTTCTTTATTAATATGTACTTTTTTATCTGTTAATAAGTCGTAACGTTGTTTAATATTACTCAAACCTACACCACTACTCTTTTTTACTATTTGTTTTGGTTGTAAATTATTTTCGACAACCAAATTATCCCTATCTTCATAAATCTTTATGTGTAAGGGGTTGTTTGATGTGACCATATTATGTTTAACTGCATTTTCTAAAAGCAGTTGCAATGATAATGGCACCACCTTGCTTTCCGGGTTAGATGCGTTTTCTGGCATATCGAAAATAATACTGTCCTCAAAACGCATTTTTAGTAAAGACATATAAGTCTTTGCGAATTGTAATTCTTCATCAACAGTGACCAACTCTTTATCTTTTTGCTCTAAAACATAGCGATATACTTTAGACAAAGAAGTTGTAAACTTTTGCGCATTATCTGGGTTTTCTTCTATTAAACTCGTAAGAACATTTAAGCTATTAAATAAAAAATGCGGGTCTAACTGGTTTTTTAAAGCATTAAATTTAGCACTGGCAGTTCCTGCTATTACTTTTTGCTCCTTTATTCTATTTTGTTGGTATCTGTTATAAAAATAAACAATATGAAAAATGATAACAATCGTTAAGGTTATCCACAACCCAAAGCGATAAGACTTGAACGTTTCATTTGCAATAAACTCATAAAGAGACTCACCTTTAAGACTCAATGCCGTAAGCATTCTCAATATAAACAAACCTATTAACGTTACGGTGGTAGACCCTATAATACCTATTAAAATACGCTTTATTGTATCTTCTTTTTTCCAATTAAGACGATTAACGTAATAGAAAAAATACATATTAGAAAACCCAAGCACAAAAGAATACAATTGATTGAAAACAAATCCAATTAAAAGATTATTAATACTTTTTAGTCTAAATCCACCAGTGAGCAGATTATCTATCATAAAGATAACACACCCGATGGCAAATGCTATAAAGATATTTTTAACTGATTTTGTCATAAAGTTTTTTAAGTACTATTTATTTTATTTCCCGCAAGACTCTAATATTTGAACTGAGCGTTCTTTCCCCCAATTAGGATGAAATGGCGTTTCTGGCTTAAAGTTAGCAAAAAGTTCAATGGCTCTTTCCAGATCTTTACAAAAAGGTGTTGTGTCTTGTCCAAAATAACGTGCGCCTCCCATATCCCATTCTGCCTTACAATAAACAACTCTAGGGTTGTCTGGTGCAATTTGTGATGCTTTTGCATATAATTCAACAACTTTCCCCGATAAGGTCATACCATATGTAGCACCATCAAAAGCAACCCAAGCTGTATGCAACAATGCTTGTAGTACTAAGATTTCTGGATTATCTTTTGAAATTGCAGTAGCATCATTAATGAGGTCTTGTGCCTTTTTTAATTGAGCCGTTAGTTTCTCTTTGTTTTTTTCTCCAAAACTACCAATAATATTAATTTGTGCTGCATAATAAGGGGGTAGCCAGTTATCTGGTTCTGCTTTGGCAATACGCTCAAACATATTTGATGCTTCGGTCATCTCATTGCTGCTCCAAAGTCCAAAAGCCTTTTGCATACCCTTTTCGTAATTAGTTTGAGAATGAATAAATCCCGAAACTAATAGTGCTGTAATAATGATTAGATGTTTCATGTATTTGTTTTTTATAGTTTTTATTATGAAGCAAATATCTTATCATACCTCCCATTTTTAAAAACTGACTTACCGAACTGTTATTTTTTCCAGATGAAGTGTTAACCTTTTTAGTACTTAAAAATAATACTGATTTATTTTATGATTGATTATTGCATAAAAAAATCAAGAGATATTAAATACCTCTTGATTTATACAATAACTACCTACACACTTCACCCCTCATTATACTTGAAGAAAATTGGTATAGAGTAAGCTACTTTTACAGGTCTACCTCGTTGGGTTCCCGGTTTCATTTTAGGTAATATCCCTATAATACGTTCTGCTTCTTTTTCTAAAATTTTATCTGGGCCTCTAGATTTTATACCTGTAATATATCCTTTAGAATCTATTATGAATACTACAGATACACGTCCTTGGATACCTAAATCTAATGCCTCTTCAGGATACTCAAAATTTTTGATCACATGCTCTTGTATCTTTTTTTGAAAACAATCCTTCATCTTTTGTTTAGGTAATCCTTCACAACCAGGAAAAATAGGAACATTTTCAATAAGAGCAAATGCGACTTCCACTTCTTCCTCAACTTCTTCTACATTAACATCACTAACCTCTACAACATCTCGAATGGCCTCTTCTTGTGATGTTTCAGTACTTTCAAAAACGGTCTCTTCTATCTCCTCAGTATCTTCTACAATTTGGATAGACTCTTGAGTAATTACCGGAGGCGGTGGCGGTGGCGGAGGTGTATTCATAGTAACAACGGGAATTTCCTCTTCAAATTGAGTTTCAACATCTAAAAGGTCTACAACGACATCATCCCTTTCGTAAGTTTTATATTCTAAAGCTTGCCAGGAAAGAAGTAACATGATGTTAAGACCTATAGCAAAATAGATACTACTATTTCTGCCTATTTCTAATTTTGGATTCTTTTTTGCTTTCATGACCCTAATATTTATTGATAGTTATCTATCATTAATTACTAACTTAAAATTATCATATTATCAGTAAAATAACTATGACAATTATCATATCTCAAAATACAATCCACATACTATATTCATTATATCGCATTTTGAAAGTAGCTTCAATCTTTTATTAACTGATCTTTCTAAAACTATAAATCAACAATTCAAAAAATAATCAATATATTTACAGACCGAATAGTCGGTTTTTATATTTATATATGAGTGATAAAAAAAATAAAGTACTCCAAGTTGCGACTAGGTTATTCGCCGAAGAAGGTTTTGAAAATACATCCATGTCAAGTATCTGTCATGAAGCTAATGTATCCAAAGGATTGATATATCATCATTTTAAATCAAAAGAATCAATTTTGATAGATATTTTCACAAGTGTGACAAATCAAATGATTGAGATGAGTGCAGCTTCTAAATCAGAGAAAAAACCTAAACTTCAATTAGTACAACTTATTGAGACCATTTTTTCGCAGTTGGAGCATGATAAAATCTTTTTTCAACTCAATTTAAATATTATGTTTCAACCATCGACCAGACGAATCCTAAAAGAACAAATAGAAAAAAGAGCCTCTCTTCTTTTTAGTGCTGTTAAAAATATTTTTGATCAAATTTCATTAAAAAAAAGTGATTTGCTAAGTTATATGTTCATTGCTGAAATTGATGGAATCTCATTAAGCTACCTTACTGTTTTTAATGAGTATCCACTTGATATGGTGAAAGAAGAGCTCATTAACAAATACACGCATCTTAGAATAAATTAAAATTGATAATGATTAGAAAATATAATGAAAAAGAAATCCCAGCCCTTATTGAAATATGGGAACATGCCTCTACATTAGCGCATCCTTTTTTAAATAATGAATTCACTCAAATGGTAAAAAAGGCCATGACAGAAATCTATCTTCCAAACTCGGATACTTGGGTGTATAAAGAATCCGAAAAAATCGTGGGTTTTATATCTATGATAGAAAACGAAATTGGAGGGCTATTTGTAAATCCAAATTATCATTCCAAAGGTATTGGAACAGCATTGGTTAATCATATTAATCAATTTCATAAGAAACTAGAAGTTGAAGTCTTTAATGAAAATAAAATAGGGAAACCCTTTTATGAAAAGCATGGGTTTAAAACTTTTAAAACATATATTCAAGAAGGTAAGAATCAAAAAGTACTTAGAATGAAAAAATAATAAAATGAAATCTACATTAACACTTGAAGACTTAGGATATAATGAAGCTTTAAAAGCTTATCGAAAAGAACAACATATCGATTCGTTTCTGGTTGGTAGGGTTATATTGGAACATAAAGACAGATATATTGTAAAAACAGACCATAACGAATGTGATGCAGAACTTATTGGTAATTTAAGATTTACCGCCAAAAACAGATATGATCTGCCAGCTGTTGGAGATTGGGTTGCTATTTCTGAATATGATGAAAGCAAAGCTTTAATACATGCCATTTACCCCAGACATTCTATAATAGAAAGACAAGCAGTTGGGAAATATGCCCAAACCCAAATAATTGCCACAAATATTGATTATGGCTTAATTATACAATCTGTAAACAGGGATTTTAATATAAACCGTTTAGAACGGTATTTAACTATTTGTAACGCTTCTAACGTTAAACCTATTATTATTTTAAGTAAAATAGATTTAATAGATGAGTTAAGGTTAAACACGCTTCTCGATACCATAAAAAAACGTATCAAAGGTGTTACTATAATTGCGATGAGCAATCAATCAAAAATTGGATTAGATAAAATAGAATCGATCATAAACAAAGGCAAAACTTATTGCTTATTAGGGTCTTCTGGAGTAGGAAAATCAACGCTTTTAAATTTACTAATAGGTAAAGAACTAATGGATACAGGTGCTATTAGCAAGCGCATAGACAGAGGAAAGCATGTAACCACACACAGAGAATTAATTGTGCTAGATGATGGAGGTATTTTAATCGACAACCCTGGCATGCGGGAAATTGGTATTACGAAATCTTCTGAAGGGTTAGAAATGACCTTTGATGATATTTCTGAGTTATCTCAGAGTTGTAAATTCAAAAACTGCACACATACCAGAGAAAAAGGCTGTGCTATACTAAATGCCGTTGAGAATGGAGACATCGATTCAGATTCTTATACTAATTTTCAAAAAATGGAAAAAGAAAGCGCCTTCTTTGAATCGAGTGTCGAAGAAAAGAGAAAAAAGGATAAAGACTTTGGAAAAATGGTTAAGCATATCAAAAAACAAAGACAGCGAGATAAGTACTAGTATCAAAACGATTAAGCCTTTGTTTTAAATTGATGCTTCTTTTTGCTTAAGTACAATTCACGCTCTGAAATAGCTCCAACTCTCCATAGGCTGTCTAATCTTGTCATTCAGAGCAACGCGAAGCATCTTATTTTACTCATAATCAAAGCCATCTATTTTAAAGAGATTCTTCACAGCTTCGCTGATACCTTCGAAACAAAATATATTTTGTTTCTCGGTAATATTCAGAATGGCACTTTTTTTAGACAGCCTTATAAATTATCCAACTGGTTGCTCTTCTTATCTTCACTAATGGTCCAAAAGAAGCCAACAAAAAAGAATTGATCTACAGCTGGCTGTAAAGCACGTCTGTTAAAATTGCCGTTAACATCTGGTGTATTAGCATATTGATAGCCATTAATATTTCTAAATCCTAATACATTATTTACCGAAGCATAAAGTATTTTTTGCGGACTAATTAAATACGCCCAATTGAGACTTAAACTATTATAAGGTTTTGTTTTATTATTTAAAAACCCTGGTTCATTTGGGTTTGTAAATGTTCTCCCTGATGCTAGTGCATAGCTAAACCCGACTTGGCTTCTCCAATCTTCAATCCAATATTTCCCAACTACTGATAAATTATGCGTATTGGCAAAATTTGGTTGTGCTTTAGTTGGATAATTATTATAATCTCGTTTCGTGTCTAACAAAGAGTAGCTTATCCAATAATCGAAATTTTTAATGCTATAACTATCCCTCCAAAAGAAATCAATTCCCTTGGCAAATCCAGAGCCATCACTATTAAAATTACTATTAGGATTAGCTAAACCAGTATCATATTTTACTAGATTATCATACTTTTTATAATAAGCCTCAGCCCTAAACAGTCTTCTATCCGCATTGTATTGATAATTAAAAATATAATGAGAGGTATTCTGAGCTTTAAGTGCCTGGTTAAACTTTAAAATATTACTAGACGGGTTTTGATAAAAATTACCATATGCTAATGACACCTGACTTTTAGCAGATGTTTTATAAGCTAAAGACAATCTTGGTGCTAAGGTAAAGTCTTTAAAAATCTCACTATACTCACCCCTTACTCCAGATTTAAACGCTAAACTTTTGGATATAAAAATATCAGCTTCCGCAAAAACTGCAGCAATATTATTATCATAACCATATGTTAGGTTATCAATGGCGTCATCTGAATAGTTCTCATTAAAATCTGTTGCAAAGTACTCGCCTCCAAAATAAAGTTTAAACCGGTTACTAATTCTGTTTTTAAATTTCAACTTGGCGTGTACAGAGTTTTCAGTGTCCTTAATCGCGCTTTCAATAATATTGAAGTTGTTTTTCGCATGAGTATAACTTACACCTCCAAATAGTGTCCAAGTATCATTTAAAGTCCCTTGGTACGAACTATTAAAATAAACATTATTATTATTTAGTTTAAAATGAACACCTTCACTATTATTAATATCTTCTTGGGTTAATTCAAAATTAGTAGTATCAAATGCTCCATAGAGTTTAAACAATCCCTTATTTGTTTTTTTTCTAAAAACAGCCTCACCAGAAACAGTTTCAAAAGGACGTATCCAATCATTTCTATTAGAAAATATAGCATTATAAGGCGCTAAATTTATATAAGAAGCATTCACACTCAACGAACTTTTCTCCCACTTTTGAGTATTGCCCAGTGTTGCTCCTACACTCATAACACCAATATCTGTTTTTTCTTGATCAGGTTCATCAATGGTATTCAACAATAATACACTTGAAAGTGCCTGTCCAAACTCTGCTGAATAACCGCCTGTAGAAAATGTAATACCATCAAACAAAAATGGCGAATACCTCCCGCGAGTTGGTGCGTTATTAGTTGTTGGGGTGTATGGTGTAAATACACGAATCCCATCTATAAAAATTTGTGTTTCATTAGCACCACCTCCACGAACAAATAACCGACCATCCTCAGCTACGGTTGTTGTACCTGGCAATGTTTGCAGTGCGCCTACAAAATCACCTAAAGCACTTGCAGTCGTAACAACATCTAATGGTTTTAAAACATTAACCTTACTATTATCTCCTGCTGAAAAAGTTCCTGCAGACAATATCACAGCATCCAAAGTGCTTACATCTTCTCTAAGCTTAACAACAAGGTCATGCATATATGATATATCACCAACCATAGTGAATGTTTCATAAGACAAATAAGAAACTATTAAAGTTTGGGT
Organism: Flavivirga abyssicola; assembly: GCF_030540775.2. Taxonomy (GTDB): domain Bacteria; phylum Bacteroidota; class Bacteroidia; order Flavobacteriales; family Flavobacteriaceae; genus Flavivirga; species Flavivirga abyssicola. The sequence goes on from NZ_CP141266.1 coordinate 192,538, forward strand.
TCCTGTCTCAGAAGTTGTAAATGAAAAAGCGCCATTTTTGTCTGTAGTGCTTCCATCATAAGTACCCTCTAAATAAATATTAGCTCCAATTATAGGCACATTTTTCATGTTAAAGACAGTTCCATTGATGGTTTTTTGAGCATTTATATGAATTGATATCAATACAGTTATAATAGTTAAAATATATTTCATGGCATTTACTTCTGTTGTTAATTTTTATTGATGATGCAAATTTGCAACAGAACCATTTATAAATAAATTCAATATAACTGAACTGTAATTTTTTGATGATGAATTGAACTTTAATGATGACACTATAACAGATTTTTGCCAATTCTTTTAGGAAGAATATATTGTTTTCTTTGAAGGATAATTGCACACGATTCACTTATTAACCAATTAACAAGATGTTACTTTTTTACAAAAAAAAGTAGTTCAATAAAGTGAATGAAACTTTAATTTTTTTAGTGTTATTTTTTTTATAAATTTGAGTACATTTAATTAGTACTGAAGTACATTTTTGATAAACATTTTCTTTTTCAGTCGTTTATCATTTACGCCCGACCTAAAATTAGTGACTTCTTATTGTTTTTAGTATTAAAAAACAGCCATAGACAAAAACTATTAATACTATTTAAAATACTATTAATCAGTATTTAATAAAAAAAATATAAACTTTTAATTTAACTTCTTAAATGGACGTATAATAAGTCGTGCAGCTTTATCAAAATTAATATAATTATAGCCCCAATTAAAGAAAACAATCACTCTATTTCTAAAACCGACCAATGCCATAAGGTGTACAAACATCCATACAAACCATGCAAAAAAACCTGCAAATCTAAAATGTTTTAAATCAACAACCGCTTTGTTTCTACCTACCGTAGCCATCGATCCTTTGTCCTTATATTTAAATTTTTTCATCGGCTTACCGGCTATTAATTTCATAAGGTTTTTTCCTAAAAGTTCACCTTGCTGAATAGCTGGTTGTGCTACTTGTGGATGGCCATTTGGATACGCATCGGTTTGCATTAAACCAATATCTCCTAAAGCAAAAATATTGTTATAACCTTCTATCTGGTTATACTCATTTACTTTATATCTATTGGCACGATCAACAAGCACATCTGCTTGAAGTCCTTTTACCGGATTCCCTGTAACACCTGCTGCCCAAATTAAAGTTTCAGATTGTAATTCTAAACTTAAATTAGTTTGTACTTTTCTTCCATCATAATTTTTAACAAATGTATTACAGTGTACTAAAACACCTAACTTAGACAAAAACTTAGTTGCTTTTTTAGATGCATGTTCGCTCATTGTAGGTAAAACACGAGCTCCTCCTTCTAGTAGATATATCTGCATATCTTCGGGGATTAAATCACGATAATCTCTTGGTAAAATATGGTTTTTTAGCTCAGCAATAGCACCTGCCAACTCAACTCCAGTTGGCCCGCCTCCAACAATAACAAAATTCAACAAAGCTTTGCGGGCTTCTTTATCATCTGTTATAGCTGCCTGTTCAAAATTTTGCAATATTAAACTACGAATATTTAAAGCTTGAGGGACTTTTTTCATAGGCATACCATATTCTTCAATAGACTTATTTCCAAAATAGTTTGTCTTAGTTCCTGTTGCTATTACTAAATAATCATAATTTATAATACCAATACTTGTTTTTAGCTCATTTTTATCAGAATTAATGGATTCTACTTCAGCTAGACGAAAAAACGTGTTTTTATGATTCTTCAATATTTTACGAAGTGGATATGCAATAGAATCCGGCTCTAACCCTGCCGAGGAAACTTGATATAATAATGGTTGAAACGTGTGGTAGTTTCTTTTATCAATTAAAACGACCTGTATATTTTTGTTTGCTATTTTTCTTGCAAAATTAATTCCTGCAAAACCACCGCCTATAATAACGACTCTGGGAAAATCAGATTGGGGTATATTCATAGTAAAATAAAGTATTATGCAAAGATACTATACAGCTATATTTTTAGCTATTTAAAACTATTGTTATTTAGTTAAAATTTTCAAACATAATTGAAGGTCAATTATAGCTATATTAAAAAAATTACAATTAAATACTCTAGCTCTAATCATTAGATAATACGATTAAAACAACTCTGATTCGCAAAAAACACGATTCATATTAATCACTGTATATCAAATGGTTAAAACAAAACATTTATTCAAAGGTCTAATAGCGGAGTGGTCTTATATCTTTAGTAAGATGTTAACGATTTAAAATATTATTTTTACACACCTGTAACGTTTTAAAATTTTAAGCTACCTATATAGTAACTAAACCATCACATTGAAAAAAGAACTAGAACATAGTTTTGTTGAATTGCTAGAAAAGCATCAAAATATTATACATAAGGTATGTCGCTTATATACTAATAATTATGATGCTCATAATGATTTATTTCAAGAAATAACCATTCAGCTTTGGAAAGCATATCCGAAATTTAGAGGAGACGCTAAATTTAGTACATGGATGTACAGAGTAGGTTTAAATACAGCAATTACGCTTTATAGAAAATCTAAGCGAACTATTAACACGCAAGATTTTAATGGCGTAGAATTTAAAATTAAGGCTGAAAATTATGATGATACAGAAGAGGAGCAACTAAAAATACTTTACAAAGCTGTACATCAATTAAATGATATTGAAAAAGCGCTTGTTTTCTTATACTTAGAAGATAAAGATTATAGAGAAATTAGTGAAACTTTGGGAATTAGTGAAGTGAATGCACGTGTGAAGATGAATAGAATAAAAACGAAACTTAGAACCATTTTAAATCCGTAAGCATATGGATGAATTAGATTTATTAAAGAAGGATTGGAATAAGGATGATAATAAATATCCTAAGCTAACATATAACGAAATATATAAGATGATTTTAAAAAAATCATCTTCCATTGTAAAATGGATTTTTATAATTAGTTTATTAGAGTTCGCTTTTTGGACATTTATTTCTTTATTATTAAAAGATACAGAAAGTATTAAACGTTATCAACAGTTTGATGCTGATGCTGTTTTTATCCCCCTAGTAATTATAGGCTATATTATTTTAGCGCTTTTCTTTTATTTGTTTTTCAGAAACTATAGAAAAATCTCTACTACAGATAATGCCAAGGTACTTATGGAGAACATCCTTAAAACAAGAAAAACAGTAAAACAGTATGTGGCTTTCAATTTAATTTATCTGGTAGTAGCAACTTTTGCTGCTATATATGTTGAATTAAGTCAAGATCAACTTCTTATAGATCAAATAAAACAAGCCTCAGCTAATGGAGAGGTTTTTAAATTTTATGCTATATTTATAATAGTAGCTGTTTTATTTTTAGCAGCTGCCATTGGTGTTTTATTATTGTTCTATTGGCTTGTTTATGGTATTTTATTAAAACGCCTTAATCGAAATTATAAAGAATTAAAGAAATTGGAAGTTTAAAAAAATGCACTAACTTCAACAACATCTCCTACCTGCATCGAGTTAATATGAATAGTCCCTACTCGAACGCGTACCAAACGTAATGTAGGAAAGCCAACTGCCGAAGTCATTTTTCGCACCTGCCTAAACTTACCTTCATTTAAGATTATAGACACCCAAGATGTTGGGCCATGCCTATCATCCCTGATTTTTTGTGATCGCTTTGGTAAATCTGGAAGCTCATTTAATCTGGAAGCTTTACAGGGTCTGGTTTGATATTTTTTACCATCAAAACCAATTTCCACTCCTGCTTTTAATAGATTGATGGCTTCATCTGTAATAGTACCGTCTACCTGTGCATAATATTCTTTTTCTACTTTTTGACTATTAACAAAATCACTCGTTTTACCATCGGTAGTCAATAATAATAATCCTTCTGATTTTTCATCTAATCTACCAATAGCCATGATTCCCTTAGGAAAATCATACAGTAGTCCTAAGAACTTTTTCGACTGCTGTTTTGAATCATGACTTTTAAACTGACTTAAATAACCATAGGGTTTATAAATTACAAAATGTCGATGCTCGCTTTTAGATACTTCCATTTAAAATACTGTGAACGAGTTCTTTGGTTGGTTTCTGTCCATTTATTTTAGCTCTTACGGCATCAAAAGTCATTTTAAAATCACATCCAGATTTATAATCACTGCACCCATATGCTGTACTACCTTTAAGAACAGTTCCTTTTTTGCATTTTGGACAAGTTAATTCTTCTGGTTTTGTTTTCACCGAAGTATTTGAAGTCTTTTTGGGTTCTAATTTCAGATTAAAATGTTCATCAAAACGAAGCAAACCTTCTACTTTACCAGAATCTGTTTTAAAACCTTTTAAATTAACTGTAGACCCTTTTTGAAGCAATCTAATATACTGTTTTTCAGAAATCTTTTTATCAGCATAACTAAAAGGGATCACAAAATGACACCCCGATTTGTACCCACTACAACCATAAGCTGTTTTTCCTTTTATAATATGTCCTTTTTTACATTTTGGACAGGTTTCTGCCGTAATACCTGCTGCTGCTTTTTTTACTGCCTTGGCTTCCCTATTTTTCACGGTTACGGCATGAGATATATTAGCACGCTTTGTTTCGCTTCTCACCTCATATACCAGAGCATCCACCATACGTTTCATATTCTTTATAAACGCTCCTGCACTGAACGCTCCTTTTTCAATGTCTTTTAGTTGCTTTTCCCAAGACCCTGTGAGTTCTGCAGATTTTAATAAATTGTTTTGAATCGTATCTATAAGCTGCATCCCAGTAACGGTAGGCAAGACCTGCTTTTTATTACGTTTTATATATTTTCTTTTAAAAAGGGTTTCAATAATATTGGCACGTGTTGACGGTCTTCCAATACCATTTTCTTTCATCAATTCACGCATATCTTCATCATCCACTTGCTTACCCGCTGTTTCCATAGCACGTAATAAAGAAGCCTCTGTAAATTGGTTAGGTGGTTTGGTTTCTTTTTCTAAAAACGAAGGTTCATGTGGACCTTTTTCTCCTTTAACAAACGATGGTAATAATTTATCCTTTGTCGTACTGGATGCAGTCGAAGTATCAAAAACGACACGCCACCCTTTCTCTAAAATCTCTTTTCCTGTTGTTTTAAAAGACACATCTGCAACCTTACCAATAACGGAAGTATTAGCCACCAAACAATCGTCATAAAAAACCGCTATAAAACGTTTTACTATAATATCGTAAACTTGTTGTTGGTTATATTGTAAATTAATCTGAATCCCTGTTGGGATGATAGCATGGTGATCGGTTACTTTTTTATCGTTAAAAACTTTGGCCGATTTCTTTATTTTTTTTCCTAAAAGTGGTTGTGTTAATTTTGAATAGTTTGTCAGCTTTTGAAGAATACCTGATACTTTTGGATATATATCGGTTGGTAAAAAAGTGGTATCTACTCTAGGGTACGTAACGACTTTTTGCTCATATAATTTCTGAACAATCTTTAAGGTTTCATCTGCCGAAAATCCAAACTTCGTATTACAATACACTTGCAATCCTGTTAAATCGAAAAGCTTTGGTGCATATTCCTTTCCTTTTTTCTTTGTAATAGATTCTATTTCAAAATCGCTCTCCTTTACTTTATTCGCTAGTGCCTCTCCATCTTCCTTTTTCAAAAAACGCCCCTCTTCGTAACTAAACAAAGTATCCCGATACAAGGTCTGCAATTCCCAATATGGTTGGGGTTTAAAATTTTCAATCTCTTTAAATCGATTAACAACCATCGCCAATGTTGGAGTTTGTACCCGACCAACTGACAATACCTGCTTATAACCTCCATGTTTTACGGTGTACAATCTGGTAGCATTCATTCCAAGTAGCCAATCTCCAATAGCCCTGGAAAATCCCGCGTAATATAAATTGTCGTAATCTTCAGCAGGTTTTAAATTTTCAAACCCCTCTTTGATAGCCTCTGTCGTTAATGAAGAAATCCATAGACGTTTTACTTCGCCTTTATAATTGGCTTCATTCATAACCCAACGCTGAATCAATTCACCTTCCTGACCTGCATCCCCACAATTTATAACCACATCTGCTTTATCAAATAAACTTTTTACAATTTTAAATTGCTTTTGTATCCCTGAATTAGAAACAACTTTCGTTTCAAATTTTTCGGGCAACATGGGGAGGTTATTTAAATCCCAGCTTTTCCAATATGGTTTATAATCGTTGGGCTCTTTTAATGTACATAAATGTCCAAAAGTATAAGTCACTGCATAACCATTGCCTTCATAATAACCATCACGTTTAGAATTAGCTCCTAAAACAGAAGCTATTTCGCGTGCTACACTTGGTTTTTCGGCAATACAGACTTTCACTTATCCTTTTTTTAATTTTAAATTATGATGTGCAAAATAGGAATTTTGACCTGATTTTTGAAGTGGAGTTATCAGGAGTTATTAACGATAGGCTTGCCACCATTTTATTAAAAATAAGAAATGAAATACAAGTTCTCAGGCAATTTTCTTAGTTTCTCTACAAATTAATGAAAAAGCGCCTTTTCAAGAATGAAAAAATCTGTTTATGTCATAATACTACTATGCTTCAATATATATTATAGTTTCGGTCAGATAAGTATTGGAACAACTTTACACTTCAAAAAGTTAACCATTACATTATGAATCTAGGTTTAAAAAAAATTATACATATGAATCAAAAAAATTTGCATTATGAACGTAGGTTCATTATATTTACTGAGATAAAAAAACACTTAAAAAACTAATAAATGCCACGTCCAAAAAAGAAAAGAAAAGTTAATAATCCACCGAAAATGCACGGCTTTAAACCATTTGGAATTGCATTTTGTGACACAGAGCATATTATCATACAATATGACGAATATGAAACGATTAAATTAGTTATTTATGATGATCTTCAGCAAGATGTAGCAGCAGATCGGATGGAGGTTTCACGACCTACACTTACTAGGGTTTACAATAGTGCTTTAAAAAAAATAGCGCAGGCGTTTGTGGAAGGTAAATCAATTTTAATCAAAGGTGGCAATTTCGAGTTTGAAAAAGATTGGTATAAGTGCAAAAGATGTTTTAAACTAATTGCAGGTATTGAAAATCACACAAAATGTGGTGATTGCCCTGCTTATAACATAGGTGAATTAGTAAATTTAAATGAATAAGTTATGCCAAATTTAGATCATAAGGGTCCTGAAAATTTAGGCCCAAAAACCGGAATGAAATTGGGGAAATGTAGAAAGACAAAATCGGATAACATTGAATACCCTGAACACAGACCTTTTGGAAAAAGGAGACGAAAAAAATTAAATTACGACAAGATAACACGATTTAATTTCAAAAGATGAAAAAAATAGCTGTACCAATAACAAGAAATAATCAGATAGAAGAACATTTTGGGCATTGTGAGTTTTATGAAATTTATACTTTTTCTAATACTAACGAAGTTTTAGATGTACAATTATTAAAGTCAGAGCAAGGTTGTGTATGTAAATCAAATTTTATCAGTCTTTTAGAAAATGAAGGTGTAACATTGATGCTTTCTGATGGCATTGGCAATAACGCAATTAATAAATTAAATAATGCTGGTATTGAAATAATACGAGGTTGTTCAGGTAGTTCTGCAGAGGTGATCTTACAATTTATTGAAGGAGAAATTTCTGATAGTGATATAAGTTGTTTAAAGCATGCTCAACATCATGGAGATGGACATAACCATGTATGTGATCATTAGCCTAAACTCACAGAAAATATGAGTGTTTCTTTTAACTACATTTTTAAGTTATTTTATTTGAATTCATTCATGAAATCAGAGGCAACATTAACAAAAATTCTATTAGTCTATAATGCTTGTAAACTAAAATATACTTACAAAACAACGTTTACTCCTTCTAATAAAATTAAATACTTAGTACAGTTTTGAGTTAAATACGAGTAAATAAAACTTAGATAATGAATGACAGAGGCACAAATATTTTGCAAGGAGAAAGGGTTAAACTTCCAACCCAATATGGTCACTTTGAGCTTATTCCATTTCAAGAGAAATTAAATGGACTTGAACATATGGCACTGATTAAAGGAAACTTGACATCAAATGATACCATTCTAACACGAATTCACTCTGCTTGTGCAACTGGAGATTTATTTGGCTCATTAAAATGCGATTGCGGAGAACAATTAATTCAAGCTATGAAAATAATTGAGAACAACGGAAATGGAATAATCGTGTATTTGCAACAAGAAGGCAGGGGAATTGGTCTTATGAATAAAATGAAGGCTTATAAACTGCAAGAACATGGCATGGACACAATAGAAGCTAACTTACACTTAGGGTTTGCCCCAGATGAGAGGGAATATCAAATAGGAGCCGAAATTCTTATTTCTCTTGGTGTAAAGAAAGTGAAATTACTGACTAATAACCCTGAGAAAATTCTTGGATTGGAACAAAACGGAATTCAAGTTGATGAACGTATTCCTCTAATAGTACAATCAAACCCATTTAACATAGAGTACTTAGACACAAAAAGAAATCGTATGGGTCACCAGTTAAATGAAGAAAAAATGAAAATTCAATATTATGATAACTGACATATTTGAATTAAGACCCCGATATGGAGAAGTAGACCAAATGGGATATGTGTATCATGCCAATTACGTTACATATTGCCACCAGTCTCGTACTGAGTTATTACGCAAATTAGGGATAAACGATAGTAAACTTGAAAAGAACCATATCATGTTACCAGTAATTTCGTTTGAAATTATTTATAAAAAGCCTGCTCATTACGATGAACTTATTACAATACAAACAACTATTAAGGAATTACCAAAGGTTCGCTTTAATTTCGAATTTGAAATAAAAAATGAACAAAACACGCTTTTAAGCAAAGCAAAATCAACTGTTGTTTTTGTAGATAGTCAGTCACGTTTGCCAATTAACATACCTTATTTTGTTGAGAATGCACTTAAACCTCATTTTAAAAGTGTTTGTGTATGAAATTAATTGTACTTACTGAAAATTGCGCAGGATCCGGTTTTTTTGCAGAACATGGACTATCTTATATAATTGAATATAAAGATGATAAGATTTTGTTCGACACAGGACACTCAGATATCTTTATTAAAAACGCCAAAATACTTGGTATTGATATCCAAAAAGAAATTAACACGGTTATTCTTAGCCATGGCCATTGGGATCATGGAAATGGGCTACAATATATTGATAATAAAACTTTAATTACCCATCCAGGTGTTTTTATTAAACGGTTCAGAAAGAATGATAATTCAAATATTGGACTAAAACTAAGCAAAAACGATTTTGAGCAAAAGTTTAAGTTGATTCTCAAAAAAGAACCTTATTATATTTCAGACAATATTGTTTTTCTGGGACAAATACCCAGGCTAAATGATTATGAGTCAAAAACAACTCTTTTTTTAGATGAATTAGGCAAGCCTGATTTTGTAATTGATGATTCGGCAATTGCTGTTATTCAGAATAACGAGCTCATAGTAATTACTGGATGCTCTCACTCGGGCGTTTGTAACATTATTGAATATGCCCGCAAAGTAACAGGTATCAACAAAATAAAAACTGTAATTGGTGGTTTTCATTTAAAGCACAAAAACCGCCAAACTAAGGATACTGTAAATTTTCTGAAAAAATACGACATAGCGAAAATTTATCCATCGCATTGTACCGAATTCCCTGCTCTTGTTGCTTTTTATGAACATTTTAATATCGAACAATTAAAAACAGGAATGATTTTAAATTTCTAAAATGCTATCTAATCAAATAATCACAAACTCCATTAGAATAATTCACACACTTTTTGATGATCTTAAAAGCATACCTATTAACAATAAAAACTTTAAAGAACATGGCGGAAAAAGATATACAAGTCATGAAATAAATCATGTTTTTAATGAAACAGAATTGGTAGGTTTGCATGTTTGTATAAAATCTAATGTTAAAAGAAGAACAAAGTTTATTTAGCTTTTATAAAAGAGGAAGCTCTGATTAATTATAATTAAAATATTTATGAAAACAAGCAATATACTTATTGAAAATCAATACAATAGAACCCGTTTATTTGAAAAAGAAAACCTGAATTATCTGGTTAGAGTTTTAAAAAGATTTAATACTGCACCTAAGATAAACAGCATAAATATTACCACTTCTGACACTGAGCCCGATGTATTTAAAATTGTTCCTGAAAAAGCAATTAAAATTGGTTCACTATTTTTAGAAAAACCTGTTTTAGCATTAATCTATTTAAGATATGGTATTGAATGGCAACTTTGGCATAAAGCTTTAGGTAAAGAAAAATCCAATACTCTTTTATGCGATCTGGCTGCTCTTAAAGTTACTCAAATATTTTATGATTTATTACCCAAAAAAGATAAAGAAAAATTAAAAAATCTTGATTATTTTTTAATTGATCTGATTAAAAAAAATGAAGATTTAAACACAGAATCTTTATTAAAATATAAAGAACTACAATCTTTTCATGGATTAAACAATTCAAACAACATATTTAAAGAATCCTGGAAACCAATTCTTGAAAACCTGGCAAAACCAACAGAATATTTATTAATGGCTGGTGGTGATCTTAGACTGAATATCGACGAATTTGAATTGTTGAATAAATATGGTTGCCGACCATTTCCAAGACCAGAAGCATTTACTTTTGCCTCATCAACAGCGACTAGTGTATCAAATTTTGCTTTTGATAAAACAGACAAAATTAGATCGATATTAATTCAGAACAGCTTAAAAAAAGGTTTTAAAAACACAACTATCGAATTTTCAGAATCGTTAAAAAACAATCTTAGAAAAATCTTTAACATAAATGATGGATGTCAAATAATTTTTTCTCCATCGGGTACGGATTCAGCTCTTCAAATAGCAGCTATTAATCAAATTATTTCCGATAAAGAAATTACACATATTTTGGTAGCTTCTGATGAAACTGGTAGTGGTATTCCTGCAGCATTAAAAGGGCAACATTTTGAAAATACTACTGCTTTGAATTATCCGATTAAAAAAGGGGATAAAATTGAAGGGTTTAGAGATGTTGACTTGATCAAAATTCCTCTAAGGGATGAAAATGGCGAATTAAAATCATCGTTTCAATTAGATACAGAGGTTTTTAATGCCATTTCAGAAACTAATGAATTAGGGAGACATATTGTATTGCATGCCATGGATCAATCAAAATTAGGATATCAATCACCTAGTGAAGAAATGATGCAAAAATTGGATACACTTAACAATTTATCAATACAAATTATTGTAGACGGATCACAACTTAGATTAGATCCAAAAGACATACAAAATTATTTGAATAAAGAATATATGGTTACTATAACCGGAAGTAAATACTTTACAGGCCCTCCCTATTCAGGCGCATTAATTGTGCCTGAAAATGTTAGTAAATCAATTAATTCTGTAAAAAACACTTTACCAAAAGGTTTAACCAATTATTACAATCATTCAGATTGGCCAACATCGTGGTTCTGTTCTAAAGATTTATCCGATGGATATAATTATGGCTCATACATGCGCTGGAATGCTGCTATAACTGAAATGGACAGGTATTACAAAACACCTGTTTTATATAGAAATTTAGGAATTGAGATGTTTTGCAATTTTGTTGAAGACTCTATTAAAGATTCCACTTTTTTAGAACCACTTTTTGGAAATGAAACAAAAATTAATACTTATAACAGTGAAGAATTCGGACTTAGAAATATTCGAACCATTTTCCCTTTTTTTATCCTCAAAAACAATAATGTATTACCTCTTAATGATGTAAAGAAACTCTATACATTATTGAATTCAGATATATCTGATCAATTCGAAGGATCTTCTTTAGAAATCATTAGACTTGCTGCTCAAAAATGTCATATAGGACAAGCAGTTAATGTAAAATATGGTAATGATTTTCAAAGTGCTGTGTTAAGAATTAGTTTGGGCGCAAGGGTTATTTCCGAAAGTTGGGTAAACAGAGATATTAGCATCTATTTTAGAAATATAGAAACACAAATGAATCAGATCACTGTAATTATGAAAAAAATAGAATTGATCCTCAGTAATTCTGAATTGTTGAATTAAATAATGAGATTCAATATCTATGCACACTGGAAATACCTTGCATTTTTTCAATTATTTCTGCATAAATTTCTATGGTATGTTTCTTCAGAAGGGTTACCACTCACGCTTTTTATTAAGCTCTTCGAGGGCTTCTAATTCTTTTTGAGGAATCACTTTTAAGAAAGAAGGATGCTGTTCGATAGCATATTCAATTTTTTTAACAATCTCGTCTGTAGATTCATTATCGTAATCTATTTCCAAAGGCGCTTTAATTTCAAAAGATTGTAAAATGTTTTTCTTTTTAATACGCAATCCTTTTTTATCGAAAGAACGTCTAAACCCATCAATAACTATAGGTATTACAATAGGTTTATATCGTTTAATAATATGGGCTGTTCCTTTTCTAATAGGTTTAAATGGGGTTGTTGTCCCCTGTGGAAAGGTTATAACCCAACCATCATCTAATGCTTTACCAATGTTTGAAATATCACTCATCTTAACCTGTCTGTTCACATCTTGTCCTTCTGATCTCCAAGTACGTTCAATACTAATAGAGCCTACATAAGCTAATATTTTTGGCAGCAGTCCTGCTTTCATGGTTTCTTTGGCAGCGACATAATAAATATTCAACTTAGGATTCCACAAGTATCCAACATTTTTAATAGAGTCTTCTCGGCCACTTAAACTAGCATTAAAGACGTGAAACATGGATACCACATCTGCAAAGTATGTTTGATGATTCGAAATAAATAATACATTCGTATCAGGTAATGTTTTTATAATATCAGAACCTTCTATTTGTAATTCATTAAACCCTCTAAAGCGCCTATGAGTCATTGCACCCAGAATTCTTATGAGCCATTTTTTTACAATTAGTATATGTCCGAATGGATTTCTTTTAAACAATCCCATAAATCACGCGTCAAAATTGGTTGGTAGATGCAAAAGTAACAAAACTATTAAATTACGTGTGTTCTTTTAACAAGTCTTTAATTTCACTTAGCATCATGGCTGTAGCCCCCCAGACTACATGTCCGTTTAATTTAAATGCAGGCACCTCAACACTATAAGAAGTTGACACTTGCTTATTTATCAACACACTATCATCTAAAAAATGTTGCAAATCTATTTCTATAATGGTCTCAACTTCATCATCTTGCTTAATAAAGCTTGGTGTTGTTTTAGTAATACCTAAAAAAGGTTGCACATAAAAATTGCTTGGCGGAATATAAACTTGAGATAATTCTCGGATAACTTCCACGGTTTCTACAGGCACTCCCACTTCTTCAAAAGCTTCTCTTAACGCTGCTGCTTCTAACGACACATCTTGCCTTTCTAACTTACCACCAGGAAATGCAACTTGTGCAGAATGTACACCTTTATATGTTTTTCTTAGAATAAGCACCAGTTTTGTCTGGTCATTTTTATCTGGATAAAACAGTGCCAATACCCCTGCTCTTTTAGCCTTTTTTATGGCTTCTTTTTGCTTTTCCATAAGCGCTCTTCGGAAAGGTGGAACCATTTTAAAGTGAGACGATTCGGCTGGAAGCTGTATATTCTTTACTTTTGAAGTCAATTTTAAAAATTCATCAAAATTCATATCTATGAGACTTGTTTTTCTTTTATGTCTATTTTTTTTATTTCTGAATTGTGAAGATAAACAAACTAAAAAGAAAGTGATCCCTAAAACTACGGTTACAAAAAAGGAGAAAAAAGACATTAAAAAAGATACTATTATAGAACCTGAAAGAGAGTTCCCTAAGTTGGATTCTAAAAGTGCTATGGCCTTTTTTCTAGAATATGATAAACAGCATAAAGAAAATAAAGTACGTATTACTACAGATTTTGGGACTATTGATATTTTATTATTTAATGAAACAAAATTTCATCGTTCTAACTTTATTTTTTTAACGAAACAAAAATATTTTAACGGTACACAATTTTACAGGGTTATTAATAATTACATCGTACAGGCAGGTAATAGCGATGATAAAAAAACTGCTAAAAAACGTTCGTATATTGGAAGGTATTTATTACCCCCAGATACCAAACGCGGCTTTAAGCATGATAGAGGTGTTGTATCGATGCCTAGCAGCGAAATTAATAATCCTTATAAGTTAGCTTCTCCTTTTGAGTTTTTTATAGTGCAGCAAAAAGGTGGTGCTCATTTTTTAGATGGCGACTATACTATTTTTGGTAAAGTTATAAAGGGAATGCATGTTGTAGATAAAATTGCTGCGGTTGAAACAGATGATGGTGACTGGCCTGACAAAAATGTTTATATAAGAAGCGTCGAAATAATAGATTAGAATTATCGCCTTATGTTTTAATAGAAAAGGCTATTTTGGAATGTTAAAAATCGAACCTAAAAACAGTTCTCTTTTTCCCTTCCAAAATAGCCTTATTTTAATTTACTTTTATACTATTTTACTATTTTTTGAATAAACTGGGCACTTCCATCGTTCACTTTCAAAATATAAACTCCTCTGGCTTTTAAAGCTTGAGAAGATACTTCAAATATCTTTTTTTCTGATTTTCCCGATAAAATTAATCTACCGTTCAAATCAAATATACTATAAGCAACCTTGTTTGCTATACCTCCATGTAGCTTTATTGTGATTTTTTTGTTTCCTAATGGGTTAGGATAAACGCTAATTCCTTTATTTAAAGTTTCTTCATTTACAGATAGGGCATCTACAATATCTGCAAAGTCAATTTCTCTATTAATGTTTGAAGAAAAATCTCCACCAACAGGACGCAGTGCAACAACAAACTTATACTTTGGAGCTGGAGCTAACGGCGCAGGCACACTAACACTTACAACTACAGTTTGATCGGTTCCCGCAGGAACAGTTAACACACCTTGATTAATATGTTTATTATCTGGAGTTTTTAGAGCAAAATTAATTTCTCTGGTTTCATTGGCAGAATAAATAGCTTCAACAGAAAAAGTAGTCGTATCCTTGCTAAAGGCATCAGGGAAATTTAAAAACGCTACCGTTTCTGGATCACTAGGATTTGGGCTTCCTGGACAAAGAAAAACCAATTGTGTCCATCTTCCTCTTGAATAAGCTGTACCACCTCCTTCTGGTATTTTTCCATTAGTGTGTGAATTAAATTCTACTTGAATTTCATCGCCTGACTTAACACTTACACCTTCCCACGTTTTTGTAGTTGGTGTATAATCAACATCGGTTTCTGGATTCTGATAGGTACCAATTTCAACACCACCGACTTTAAGAACATAAGTGGATTCTCCATCTAATTCAGCCAAAGTTGTCAATGCTATATTATAGGTTCCATCAATTCCTGTAAAGGTTTGTTTTACCGCAGCAAACTTATCTTTATGTTGTGCTGCATTAATAGCCATCGCATTTCTGGCGTTATCAACATATCCCACTTCAAAACCATCAATTTTCGGCGTTATTGGAAAATCAACAGCATTTAAAATCACATTTTGACAAATAGGTTCGGGTTCGCAAGTACCTTCTTGCAGAGATTCTGGAGTATTAACATTTTTAGCTGCTGCTTCCTGATCTGCTTTAAAAAGTACTATTCTATCTACACAATGTCCTTTTGAGCGCCCTCCATATTCAATAATATATTCACCTGCTACAGGAAAATCAGCCCAAGTACTCATACCATTAACATGAGTACCTCCAGAGTTGGTTTCACCATAAGTTTCATATACAAAGTTTGATCGCTGAATCCAATGCTTAGTATGTTTGTTTAACGTATACTCAACGTTATTCTTTTTTCCAAAATAACGCACATTATTACCAGTTATATTTAACCATGCATCATTACCTGCATCACCTGTAGCAGCTTGCGGATCTCTAACATTTCGCCATAAAAAGCGATAAACCCCAGGGTTTGTTATTTTTATCTTATACGCTATAGTATGAATGGCGACTTGAGCTCCAAAATGATTTGGACCTCCATATCTTAAATACCCAGTGCCTGTATGAGTCGTAGTTCCAACTTGAGCTGTTTCATGAGTAAATAAAGCTTCATTATAATTTAAAGCACTTTCAGCTTCAATAACTAATAAACCGTCTTTCTCAATAAATGGACAACCTAAATCTATGACCTCAGGCAAAACAACTGTTACAACAGCACTGTCTGTAAAACCACCCTCTTGAGTTGTTCCTGTTATGGTTGCCAAACCTTCAGCAATTGCAGTAACCACACCATTTGCACTAACTGTAGCAATATCTGGGGCACTAGAGGACCATGTAACCGTTTTATTTGTAGCTTCAGCGGGTAATACTAATCTACCTAAAGTAACTGTTTTTCCTTTCTCTAATTCTACAGTCTCAGGAGTTACATTAAGACCTGTAACAGCAACATTTGGTCTTCCTGTTTGTCTTATTAAAGCTACCCAATCTGAACTTGAGCTATTTGGCGGATTACCAATATTTATACTAGATCCACCTGCTACAACGGTTACTGAACCATCAAATAAATCGCCTCCTGTTCTTGGATTAAACCATTTAATATCAAAATCTCCAGTCTGCCCTGTTAAATCTAAATCAGTAGTGCCTCCTTGTTCTAAATAAATAACATAGGTTTTTCCTTCTTCAGCTAAACATCTGTTTAAATTACCACTCGCAAGCGCATCATTATTTTGCATTTTCCAATACTCTAAGCCGTGTCCTTTAAAAAATTGTAGAATAGCTATTTTTGTCCAGTCAAATAAAATTGAGAATCTATCAAAATCCTCCGTCTGAAAATCACCCTGAGAACCTCCGTACCACATAACTCCAGAGCCTCCTGCCATTAAGCCTTTCCAAAGGATCTTTTTTCTAGCTTGTGGAATGACTTCTTTAGTACTTATATCTGCTGTTGCGAACATTCCTGTTGACCCTGGGTTTTGCTCATCACTTGCTACCACCCATGGTTTACCTGCTCCTTTAGAATTATCAATCCATGTTTTAATTCCTGATTTACCATCATAAGCATCGTCATAACCTGACGCTCTAGCACTTTGAATGGAAGCTCCTGTAATTTTAGCATTATTAGCAATCAAATAGTTATAATGCGTTTCATGTGCTCCTGGGTATGTATGAAGCACTCTATGATTTTGCCAAGGGTCTATACTTGCTAACCAATCAATTCTAGGAATAGAATTAGCAGGATCTGTACCATCTTTACCACCAAACTCTTCAGAAATATTCCACTCAATAGCTAAATGATGGCTAAACCTAGCGACCATCTCTCTATAATATACCTTGATCTGATCAAGAGACAAGGCATCCCAATTTTCAGCCTCTGCTAATTTAAAATGAAGCATCAATCCATTGCTCTCAGCATGATCAAAAACAATTTCCCATTGCTCTAACTTTGACACATCAAACTGATATTTATTTGATAAACTAGTCCAAGGAAACACATTTTTATCATCTCCTCCAAAAAGCGACATAGACATAGAGTTCATTTCCAACGCTCTTAAATAATTAACAGCACCTATAAGATTTTTTCCTTTTCCACCGTTCCAAGTAGGATCTCCTGCTTGCCAATCATCGGCATGTGGATTAAATTTATGCTCTGTACATAAACCACAACCATTTTTATTAACATCATGGTCAAAATCATTATAGTCCAGCATATTTTCTGGTGAGTCTGGACCAAATTTCAAAAGATACTCACCTGTTTCAGTCCATTTTAAATAACGACGTTCATTATCGGTCCCTGTATTTTGATATAACAATCTCCCTTTTGCTCTTAAATCAGGAAGCACAGCGTTTGTAGAAGTCACTGTACCAACAGCCCCACTCAAATCGTGGATTGGAGATGGTAAGCTACTTACTTCTTGCAAAGCAACGTCTGTACCAGTATAATAAAGCACTTGATAGTTCCAATCTCCTGTTTCGTATGGTCTCAAGTAAGCTTTAAATTTATTACCAGTTTTAGCATTGGTATTTGCAGCATCGCCATCAGCAGCAAAAAAACCAGGGACCCTAATCGTTTTTCCGTTAGGATCTGTAAAAACGACATCCATCCTGTTATTTCTAAAACTTGTATCAGACTCACTTATGTTAGATGGTAATGTAAGTGAAACAACAATTTTATCCCATTTACGAAGTGGTGTATTACCGCTTACCTCCACAGTTTGACTATACCCTAATAGCGAAATAGCCATAGTACTGATTAGTAATAACAACTGGTGTGTCATTAGATTAATTTTTTTCATAATAGTTTAGTTAAGTGTTATAGTTGTACTTCCGTTTGTAAATCATTAATACTATTGAACATAGCACATAGACTCATAAAGGCTAAATTAAGTTTGAAGTAAAAAAAACCCTATTACAAATGTTTTTATTCTAACCACAAATTGCTAAACACTTCTTAGTTTGATTGTCTTATGAGAATCACTAAAAACTATTGAATGAATAAATTAATAAAAGTTAATTATCATTAAAAAGCTAAAACTGTCAAAAACTCAGGTATAGTCTACCCTTAGGTACTTGGGCTAAACACTAAAATTATGAGAAAATCTTAAAATTGAGAGATCAGAACAAATGCATATGATTTCTTTATCTGAATTAAGGCTACAACAAATGTTTTTTTGAGTAGAACTAAATACCTTAATCTTAAACCAAGATTAGTTATTCTTTTGAATAAAAGCTAGGTAAGGCTATTTTAAATTTAACAGCTAATAACCTTGTTACGATTACCACAATTCCAGCAATGATAAATACAACATTGTTTTTAAGAGGAAATTCGCTTAATAAAAAATAGGTGGCTCCACCAAGTATACAAGCGGTAGCATAAATTTCTTTTCTAAAAATAATAGGAATCTCATTACATAATATATCACGAATAACACCTCCAAAACTAGCAGTTATTGTCCCTAAAGCAATACAAATAACTGGGTGTAACCCAGAATTCAATCCTTTTTCTATCCCAACTAAAGTATACAGGCCTATACCAATGGTATCAAACAAAAAAAGAGACGTTCTTAAATAGTTGATTTTACTTCTAAAAAGTATCGCAAAAACTGCAGATACAATAATAACATAGGTAAACGTAATGTCTTTCATCCAACTCACAGGTGTATTACCTATAAGTAAATCTCGAAGTGTACCGCCTCCAACAGCTGTAACAAATCCAATAATTAGAATTCCGAATAAATCCATTTTTTTATTGATTGCTACCAATACGCCAGAAATGGCAAAAGCAATGGTTCCTAAAATATCTATAGTATAAAACATATTTTTAATTCGGTTTTAAAAGTTGTTGGTCGTTCTCCTTGATTATTAATAATTATACATAGCGTTAGGGATTGAAGCGGCATCCTTTTTTAAGGCACGAAAAAAAGATATAGCATAAAGCCCGACCTTTAGGTAACGCCCAAAAGAAAAATTGGCTCAAAACATAAACCCATTCTTTACTTGAGACCCTTTGACTGCGCTCTGGGTAAGCGATTCACTCAATTTTTCTAAAAAAGAAAAATTGGTTCGCAACATAAACCCATTCTTTGATCGAGACCCTTCGACTGCGCTCTGGGTAAGCGATTCACTCAATTTTTCTAAAAAAGAAAAATTGGTTCACAGCATAAACCCATTCTTTACCTGAGACCCTTCGACTGCGCTCTGGGTAAACGATTCACTCAATTTTTCTAAAAAGAAAAATTGGTTCACAGCATAAACCCATTCTTTACTTGAGACCCTTCGACTGCGCTCTGGGTAAGCGATTCACTCAATTTTTCTAAAAAAGAAAAATTGGTTCACAACATAAACCCATTCTTTGCTTGAGACCCTTCGACTACGCTCTGGGTAAGCGATTCACTCAATTTTTCTAAAAAAGAAAAATTGGTTCACAACATAAACCCATTCTTTGCTTGAGACCCTTCGACTACGCTCTGGGTAAGCGATTCACTCAATTTTTCTAAAAAAGAAAAATTGGTTCACAACATAAACCCATTCTTTGCTTGAGACCCTTCGACTACGCTCTGGGTAAGCGATTCACTCAATTTTTCTAAAAAAGAAAAATTGGTTCTCTGCTTACATGTCTTGAGTGTAAAAATTATAATCTTTTAAAATAACATCAATAAATTGGGTATTTGTTTTTTGTTTCACATCCTTTATTCCTACTACTTCGACTATTTTCGCTCTTAGCTTTATTAACGTTTGGTAATCGTTTGCTGCTTTTGCCGTAATGAATGTATCTTTTATAATACGTGCATCATTATCAGACAACCTAATAACATTAGGGTACGTTGGCTTATAATCCTGTTTTAAATTTTCTAAAATAGTATGGCTAATATTCACACTGTCTTTTAATGCTATTACTGCAGTTCCAGCAGCCATATCTCCTAACCTTTGCGTCTTTTTATTAGACAACATCACGAAAAAGCCCAATCCGAAAATATAAACATCTACAATTCTAAAAAACCAACGTACTACATAATCAGACAATGATGCTTGGTAGCCATCAATTTTAACAACTCTAATTTTAAGAACTCGTTTGCCTATGGTTTGTCCTTGAAAAAAAGACTCTAAAGCCAAAGTATAAAACATCACAGGAAAACTCAAAATCGTATTAATACCTATTTGAGACCATTCATCCATGCCCTCAAAGACTCCAAATACTTTATTTAAAATTAGTAAGTACCCAATTTTAATAACCATATCAAGTACGAATGCTAGTAATCTTTCTCCACCACCTGCAGCATTAAACGTTATTTTTACATTTTGGGTCGTGTTAATTTGTAACTCTGACATTTTATATTTTAATTTATCAAATATATGAGGGAAGTTTCATTTATTAAACAAAATAAGGAAAAATGGTTAAGTTTTGAAAGGGCCGTCTTTAATAATGACTTTGAAAATCCCGACGAGCTTGCCTCACAGTACATTCATTTAATAAATGATTTAGCTTACGCACAAACTTATTATCCTAAGAGTAAGGTTATTATTTACCTTAATCAGTTGGCTGCTAAAGCATTTCAAAAAATTTACAAAACCAAACGAGAAGACACAAACAGAATTATTGGGTTTTGGAAAACCGAAGTCCCTCTCATTTGTTATCAATACCGAAAGTTTATTTACATCGCGTTTATCGTCTTTTTTGCCTTTACCTTTATTGGTGTTATTTCTGCTGCCAATGATGGAGAATTTGTACGTTCTGTATTAGGAGATAACTATGTAGATATGTCCATTGAAAATATTGAAGCCGGAGATCCCGTAGCCGTTTATAAAAGTGGTAGCAATTGGGGAAGTTTTATAGGGATTACCATAAACAATCTTCGAGTTGGTATTATTGCTTTTGTTTTAGGTGTTTTTTTAGGAATAGGTACACTCTACATCATGTTTAAAAATTGCATTATGCTGGGGTCGTTTCAATATTTCTTTTACGAAAAAGGTGTTTTATGGGAAAGTGTTCGTGGTATATGGATACATGGTGCCATGGAAATTTTCGCTATAGTTATTGAAGCTGCTGCTGGTCTTATTCTAGGAGCCAGTATTTTATTTCCTGCAACACATTCCAGATATACATCATTTAAACAAGGCGCAAAAACTGGTATTAAAATTTTAATAAGCACCTTTCCATTTACCTTTTCTGCTGGATTTCTGGAAGGTTTCATTACACGATATTCTAATATTATGCCTAATTGGTTATCTACTGGCATCATTTTAATAACACTAAGTATTATTAGTTATTACTATTTAATTTACCCTTTTAAAATTCAGAAGCAAATTACCCAACCCCAAACCATAAGCCCCATTCTTAATTGAAATCCAATCGATTACATATTATCTTTTTTTTATCTGTTATTGTTGTTTGTGGTTATCAAACTGCTTTTAGCTCTAATACATTACAAGAGCCTGAACAAATAAGACATTTTGACGAAGATTTTAAAGACAGGTATTCTAGTGATAAATACAATTATGATGGAAGAAAGATAGTACGTGAAACTGAAGCGGGTTCTGGTAAATATGAAGATTACAAAAACGGAAAGGTAAGGCAACGAGAAAAGAATAATGAAGAGGATATAACTATAAATCTTGGACCTTTTGGTTGGTTATTTTATCTAGCCATAGGCATAGCAGTTGTTTATCTGGTTTATATATTATTAAATGAAGGTGGTTCTGGTTTATTTTCTTCAAGAAAAAATAAACCTCTTAACAATTATGACGAGATAACGGCAGAAAACATTGAACATGCAGACATACATGCGCTCATAAAAAATGCTGAAAACGATAATAATTATAGACTAGCTATTAGGTATTATTATTTATTAGTCTTAAAAACACTTAGCTTAAAAAATCATATAAAATTTGAAGACGATAAAACTAATAGTGAATATTTAAACGAAATAAGCGAAAAGCCTTTTAGCGACAAATTCGCCTATACGTCTTATTTATATAACTATATCTGGTATGGTAAGTTCTCATTAGATATAGAGCAGTACAACAAGGCCAAAAGTAATTTTTCAACCCTCTTAAACATGGTAAAATAATGAAGAAAATTTTACCTATACTCGTCATAATTGTAGCCCTGATGGTTACAGCGGCTGTAGTAATTGGTGTTAAGAGAACTAAAACCGTTAATTGGGAAGAGTCTTTTAACGAAAAAAGTAATGAACCTTACGGTGTTAGCATATTTTATAAAGAGTTATCTAATCTTTTTAAAGATTTTAAAATTAGAACAGTGTTCCATCAACCAAGCAGTTATTTAAGTGCTAATTCTGAAAGTGGTTATGGAGAGCATGTCGCAGAAGGAAGTTATATAATTATTGGGAATTCTGATTATTTAGAAGATGATTCTGTTGATGAATTATTAAATTTTGTTGATGCTGGTAACACATTGTTTATCTCCGATTATTATTTTTCTCAAAAAATTCATGACACCTTAGATATTGATGTTGATTATATTTTAAATGAAAAGAAAGATAGTATTTCACATCAATCTCTAAAATATATAGGTATTGAAAATACCATTATAGATAAAAATGCAGGGGATTACTACTTTTCTCGCTTCGATTCCATAAATTTCAATGTACTCGGATATTCTAAAATTGATTACAAACATGCCAATTTTATTCAGGTTCCTTTCGGAGATGGGAATATATACTTACACCTGGAACCAAAAGCTTTTACAAATTATAACATTTTAAAGGAAGACAGGTACAAATATGTCGAAGGCTTAATCTCTTATTTACCAGAGAATAATGTGTATTTTGATTCGTATGCAAAAATACAGACAGGTTATGATGGTGAGGTTGAAAAAGAATCTAATTTAAGCTGGTTTTTGGAACAGTTATCATTTAGATGGGCTTGGTATACTGCCTTAATTTTTGGTATTTTATTTATGATCTTTAACGCCAAACGTAGGCAGCGGATTATAAAAATTATAAAACCATTACAAAATACCACCATAGCTTTTGTTAAAACCGTATCTAATTTATATTTTGATACTCAAGATCATAAAAACTTAATTGATAAAAAAATAACGTACTTTTTAGAAAAAATAAGAACGGATTATAATTTAGACACATCTACTTTAAATGATGAATTTATAGTAAAGCTGGCGGCAAAAACCGGCAAGAAAAAAGATGATGTTAAAAAATTAATCAACTACATTAATTCACTAAGATCTAAAGATGATTTTTTTGAAGACAACCTAATCAAATTAAATAAGCTCATTGAAGCTTTTTATACTATATAATTATGGACGAAAATAGAGAATCTCAAGACCACCAAGATTTTTTACCAAAATCAGACACCATATCATCAATTGATAGCAGTGCCTTGGATGACACCAATAATTTACAATTTCAAAATCGTTTGGATTTATCCGAACTTCAACAAAGTGTCAATAAAATAAAACAAGAAGTTGGTAAAATTATTGTTGGTCAAAAAGATATGGTAGACATGCTTATTGCATCGCTTTTAGCTAAAGGGCATTCCCTTATAGAAGGGGTTCCTGGTGTTGCGAAAACAGTTACAGCCAAACTCTTGGCAAAATCTTTAAGCGTTGGTTTTAGCCGTATTCAATTCACGCCAGATTTAATGCCTAGCGATATTTTAGGGACTTCGGTTTTTAATTTGAAAAAATCGGAATTCGAATTTAAAAAAGGTCCTATTTTTTCGAATATGATTCTTATTGACGAGATCAATAGAGCTCCTGCCAAAACACAAGCGGCTTTATTTGAAGTTATGGAAGAACAGCAAATTACTATTGATGGTAATAAATTTAAACTAGATGCCCCTTTTATTGTTCTTGCAACCCAAAATCCCGTAGAGCAAGAAGGAACATATAGATTACCAGAAGCACAACTAGACCGATTTTTGTTTAAAATTGATGTGAACTATCCTAATTTAGATGAGGAAATAGAAATACTTTCCAGAGAACACGAATTAAAAGATAAGTCTAAAACAGACGTTGTTACATCATTTCTTACTGGAGATCAAATTGTAAAATATCAGAATTTGGTAAGTCAGATTGTAGTAGAAAAACATTTACTAAAATACATTGCAGAACTTATTGTTGCTACACGTAGCAATCAATTTTTATATTTAGGAGCATCACCAAGGGCATCCATTGCGATATTAAAATCCAGTAAAGCATTTGCAGCTATGTCTGGACGTGACTTTGTAACTCCTGAGGATATAAAACGTGCTGCTATTCCGGTATTGCACCATAGAGTTATTGTAACACCAGAGCGCGAAATGGAAGGTGTTTCTAGTAAACAAATTATAAAGCAAATCATTGAAACTGTTGAGATACCTCGTTGATTAGTTGACAGTGTTCAGTGTTCAGTGTTCAGTGTTCAAAATAAAAAACAATGTCATTCAGAACGAAGTGAAGAATCTCATTTTAACAAAAAACAAATTATTATGTTCAAAAATATATTTTCATTTAAGGGCAGGATCAGAAGAACAGAATTTGGAATAAGTTACATTATTTATTCAATATTTGCCGCTATAGTCAATGGCATCGCTGAAACATTAGAGGGTAACATCGGTATTATAATTATACTTATTGTTTTAATACCGATGCTATGGTTTTTATGGGCTCAAGCAGCAAAACGTTGTCATGACAGGGGAAATAGTGGTTGGTATCAAATCATTCCTTTTTATGTGCTATGGATGCTATTTGCTGATAGCGATTATGGTCCAAACAAATATGGTGACAACCCAAAGGGAAAAGGAAATCACGATAATATAAATGACATCGGAAAACAAATTGAAATGACTAATTAATGATGTATATATCATTTCAAACAAAAAGAGAAATCACATAATACTTTTAACTTTTAACTTTTAACTTTTAACTTTTAACAAATTTGAAATTATTTAAACCATTCTATATACAACCCCGCTTCTTTTACGCCGGTATTGGCATTGTGGTATTGTTTGCTTTAAGTTATTTCATTCCGTTATTATTCAACATAGCCCAACTTTCAATATTGGTACTGGTGCTCTTATTCTTTTTAGATTTCTTGATCATCTTTGTTGGAAAAAACAAACTTGAAGCAACTAGAATTGTTCCTGATAAATTTTCAAATGGGGATAATAATCGGATAACATTAGACATAAGAAACAACTACTCTATTTCGGTTTATTTAGAAGTTATTGATGAAATTCCTGAACAATTTCAAGTTAGAGATTTTAAAATTAAGGAATCTATTCCCCCACGTAAAACAAGACTAATTCAATATAATTTAAAACCAACTGAGCGTGGCGAATATCATTTTGGTTCTTTAAACGTATATGCTTCTTCTGTTATAAATTTAGTTGCTAAACGTTTTACTTTTAGTGAAGGCGCTATGGTACCAACCTACCCTAGTTTTAAACAATTAAAAAAGTTTGAGCTTTTAAATATTAATAAAAATTCGTTAGAATATGGGCTTAAAAAAGTAAGACGTCTAGGGCATTCTATGGAGTTTGAGCAAATTAAAGATTATGTTTTAGGTGATGATTTACGTACTATAAACTGGAAAGCAACAGCTAAGAAAAACCAATTGATGGTCAATCAGTTTCAAGACGAAAAATCGCAACCTGTCTACTCTATTATTGACAAAGGTCGTATTATGAAAATGCCTTTTAACAATTTAAGCCTTTTAGATTATGCTATTAATGCTGCCCTTGTAATTAGTAATGTTGTTTTAAAAAAACACGATAAGGCTGGTATGTTTTCATTTTCCAAAAACATAGATAATGTTGTTGTTGCAGAAAGAAGAAGCTCGCAAATGCAACTTATTTTAGAATCCCTTTATAATGTTAAGACCGATTTTTTTGAAAGTGATTTTAGCAGGTTATATGGTAGTATTAAACGCCACATTACTCATAGAAGCCTTATTTTAATGTATACAAATTTTGAGACTCTTGACGGCTTAAATAGACAGTTACCTTATTTAAAAGCCATTTCTAAAAGTCATTTTCTAGTGGTTATTTTCTTTAAAAATACCGAACTTACTAATTTGATTAATGAAAATGCCGAAACTATACAACAGGTTTACGATAAAGTCATTGCTGAAAAATTTGCATTTGAAAAACGTCTTATTGTAAATGAATTAAAAAAGTATGGCATCCATTCTATTTTAACAACACCTGAAAATCTTACCATAGATACCATTAATAAATATCTGGAAATAAAAGCTCGAGGGTTACTTTAAAATATGACCATTCAACTACCGTGTTCATACAAAATATCGGTACATATATTAAACAATAGAATTAGACACGAATTGCACAAATTTACACGAATATATTGTCTTGCGCTTAAAATGTACATAAGCAATATAAACATGAATTATACATGTGCTTTTACAAGTTTAAATCTATTGTTAGCCAATTAATTCGTGTAAATTTGTGCAATTCGTGTCTTTTAAAAACGTCAACACTAGGTAACTATTTAGGCCTTTTTCATACTATGGTACGAAACCCTAAACCACTTCGTTCAACCAAGCCTTCATCATCCAAACTGTCTTTTCCTGCTCTGTAATGAAATCACTCATCATAGAATTGGTACCTTCATCGTTCGCTTCATCAGATTTATCTAAAATTAGTCTTTCAATTTTTAAAAGCACTGTTAATGACTCTACAATCAAACGTACAGCCTTATCATCTTGAGAAATATTTTTACCAACTGGTACTTTATTATTTTCTATATACTCTTCGAATGTATGTAATGGTGTTACCCCTAATGTCAGGATTCTTTCAGCAATTAAATCTACTTTTGTATTTGCATCTGTATATAACTCTTCGAATTTTACATGCAAATCGAAAAAACGCTTCCCTCTTATATTCCAGTGAATACCTCTTAAATTCTGATAATATATTTGAAAATTAGCCAGTAAATGGTTCAAATCTCCTGCTAAATCTTTGGTTTTTTTGGAGTCTAATCCTAAACTATTTAATGTCATATTGATATCTATTTTATATTTACTACAAATTTAATTTATAATTAACAGTCGTTTCTATAAATTTTATTGATAGTTTTTATATT
Organism: Flavivirga abyssicola; assembly: GCF_030540775.2. Lineage (GTDB taxonomy): Bacteria > Bacteroidota > Bacteroidia > Flavobacteriales > Flavobacteriaceae > Flavivirga > Flavivirga abyssicola. The sequence goes on from NZ_CP141266.1 coordinate 220,075, forward strand.
TTTATAGCCTAAATTGATTATTATGACTATTACCCAATTATATTATGTTCTAGCTGTTGCAGAAAACCAGAATTTCACAAAAGCTGCGGAAAAATGTTTTGTCACGCAACCAACGCTAAGTATGCAAATTCAAAAACTTGAAGACCAATTAGATGTACAGATTTTCGACCGTACTAAAAAGCCTATTGAGTTAACTGATGTTGGTAAAAAAATTGTAACTCAAGCCAGAAACATCGTAAACGAATCTTATAGAATTCAGGATATTGTAGATCAACAAAAAGGGTTCATTGGTGGTGAGTTCAAACTTGGTATTATACCAACCATAATGCCAACACTACTGCCTATGTTTTTAAATAATTTCATAAAAAAACACCCAAAAGTTAAACTAAAAATCGAAGAATTAACAACAGAGGAAATAATTTCTAGAATTAACGATGGACATTTAGATGCTGCTATAGCAGCTACACCACTTGAGGATGAAAACATAAAAGAGCGAGTGCTTTATTTTGAACCATTCGTTGGGTATATTCCCAGCAATCACAGACTACATGAGCACAAAAAAATAGATGTTTCTGAATTAGATATTGATGACATGCTTTTACTTGAAGATGGGCATTGCTTTAGAGATGGTGTTATTAACCTTTGTAAGGCATTTAAAACTCAAACAAATGATAAATTTCAGCTAGAAAGTGGTAGTATAGAAACCCTTATAAAACTTTCAAATGAAGGATTAGGTATGACACTCTTACCATATTTACATACTTTAGATATTAACAATAAAGAAAAAGAAAACTTACATCATTTTAATGAACCTTCTCCTGCTAGAGAGGTCAGTATTATTTATCATAAAAGCGAATTAAAAATGCAGATTATTGAAGCATTACAAGATGTAATATCCGGTGTAATTAGAGGTGCTATTGCATTTCAAAACGTAAAAATTATTAGTCCATTACCCAAATAGCAGTTTCTTTAAAATAAATAAACTAAAAAGAGCTTCCAAAATAATGGAAGCTCTTTTTATTTACATTAAAAAATGTATTTATTTTTTTGCTGGTGCTGGCGCATTTAATTTTAAGCTCATTTCCATAGAAATAGCAGAACGCTCATACTTAACTTTTCCAGACATCGTTTCTATGACACAACTTCCGTCTTTATCGTTTAGTTCTAAAATCTTACCATGCAATCCACTTTTGGTAATTACTTTATCTCCTTTTTTTAATTCTGCAGCGAATTTCTTCTCTTTTTTTGCACGTTTCATTTGTGGTGCAATCATAAAGAAATATACGACTACAAACATTAGTATAAATGGCATAAATTGCCCGATTCCTTCTCCCATCTTATTTTGCTTGAATTGTTGGTGTTACAGGCTTTTTAGCTGCATTTGGGTCTGGTTTTACAAAAGCTGTTATTTTTACAGTTTCTGCCCCCTTTTCTGTGTTTGCTGTAACGGTTATTGTTTTAGATACCTTGTTAGATCCGCTTCCATTAAATTGAACAGAAAATTGACCTGATTCTCCTGGTTGTAATGGCTCTCTACTCCAATCTTGAGGCACTGTACAACCACAAGTACTCTTGATATCAGTAATAACTAAAGGAGCATTTCCTGAATTTTTATACTTAAAAACTGTTGATACTTTAGTTTTAGCTTCAATTTCTCCAAAATCATGTTCTTTTTCTTCAAACTCAATTACTGGAAATTTAGAGGCACTTGCATCTCTAACCGCAGCTTCTGCTACATTTTTCTCATCAATTTTCTTAGCAGCATTTTCTTTACAAGAAGTAAACGCAATTAAGCATAATGTGCTTAATCCTAATATTATTTTTTTCATTGTTAAATTTTTTGTCATTCTCGACGTAAAAATAGTAATTATTTAATCTATTAAAAACTTTTATTAACTTCTTAACAGATAACAGAATTAAAGTAATCCTCTACCTATCTTATTTAATTTCCCCGCTGCATCATATTCTTTAACCAATTTATCTAAAATACCGTTTATAAATATGCTACTTTTTGGTGTTGAATACTCTTTAGCAATTTCTAAATATTCATTAATAGTTACTTTGACAGGGATTGATGGAAAGTTATTCAATTCACTAATAGCCATTTGTAACAATACATAATCCACACTAGCAATACGATCTGAATCCCAATTTTTAGTTTTTGATTCAATCTCTTTATTTAATAACGATCTATTTAAAAGTGTTTTCTTAAATAAATCGACTGCAAACTTCTGGTCATCAGAATCTTTATATAATTTGGGAGTAAAATAATTTTCTGGTGAAGTTATTTTAACTTTTCGTAATAGTTTTAAAATGGTAGTATTTACCGTTGGAAGATCATCTAACCAGGTTAAGTTTTTATCTTCTAAATATTCATAAAGTTTCTCGTTAGGAGCAATGATATCTTTAAACACATCAACAATAAAATCTTTATCCTCTTTGAAGTCAGATACCCTTGTTTTCATATAATCTTTATACAAATCACTTTTAATAATTGCTTTAAAAATAACATCTACATACTCCCCATCTAATTCCCAGTTATTTATTTTGTGAGCTCCTAATTGATCATTTAACTGTAAATTATCAATTAAAAGATTAAGCAATTCATTATTTACAAACTTCTTGTTAGGGTCTTTATCTTCCTTGGTTGCTAAATGTTTTTTTTGTTTTTTTTGTAAATCGTCTTCTGCTCTTTTTTGAACTTCTAGCAATAACGAGATTAATAAGAGGTACAAGTTGTACATATTATCTATACTAAATAGCAAGAATTTCTGATCTTTTGAAAAATCATCACTTTCACTTCCTTTAAAAGCATAAAGGGTTTGCATTACTTTTACACGAATATGTCTTCTATTTAGCATAATTACAAAGAACTTAAATTAAAAAATATGAAAGTGTTTCACTGTTTTTTCCGCTGCAAAAGTAATACTATTTTGAAAAGTAATTATATATTTTGTTTTAATTATTAGAATAATATTTTAAACTATATTTAACAATTACCTATTGCAAATACATCCCTTTTATTATCATTAATACATTATATTTGCTCTCCCATTGCTTCAAGCTAAATGAAAGAATTACAACATCTAAATAAATACTTCTTAAAATACAAAACACACCTTTTAATAGGTATGGTAATTACTGTTGTAGCTAGAATTTTTCTACTCTTCACGCCACGCTATGTAAAACAGATTTTTATTGTGGTTGAAAACGCTTTAAAAGGAGTCATTACCGAAGCCGTTTTTAAAGCAGAGTTATTAGAAGCTATCCTTTATATTGTTGGGGCTGCTATAATAGGTGGTATTCTTACCTTTTTTATGCGCCAAACCATTATTAATGTATCACGTTACATAGAGTTTGATTTAAAGAATGAGATTTATGATCAATATCAAAAACTCTCTTTAAATTTTTATAAAAAGAATAGAACTGGAGATTTAATGAACCGTATTACCGAAGATGTTGGTAGAGTTCGTATGTATGCTGGTCCAGCTATTATGTATAGTATCAATACGTTTGCTCTGTTTGTTGTTGTGATTATATATATGATTAATGCATCGCCAAAATTAACACTATACACCGTTCTGCCATTACCTATTCTTTCTGTTATTATATATAAGTTAAGCAAAGAAATACATAAACGTAGTACTATAGTTCAAGAATACCTATCTAAACTTTCTACATTCACTCAGGAGTCTTTTAGTGGTATTTCTGTGATTAAAGCCTATGGTATTGAGCCACAAACGTCAACAAATTTTAAATCGCTAGCTTTTGAAAGCAGAGAAAAACAAATCAGTTTAGCAAAAGTACAAGCTTGGTTTTTCCCAATGATGATTTTACTTATTGGTACAAGTAATTTACTTGTAATTTATATTGGTGGGATGCAATATATTAATGGTGAAATTGAAAGTATAGGAACCATAGCAGAATTTATTATTTATGTAAATATGCTTACGTGGCCAGTGGCAACGGTTGGCTGGGTTACTTCTATTGTACAACAAGCTGCTGCATCGCAAAAGCGAATTAATGAGTTTTTAAAGATTGAACCAGAAATTAAAAACACCATAAATACCAATACAGAAATTACTGGTGATATTAGTTTTAGTAAGGTGTCTTTTACTTACGATGATACAAATATTCAAGCCTTAAAAGGTATTAGTTTTAATATAAAATCTGGTGAAACCCTAGCCATTATAGGCAAAACAGGGTCTGGAAAATCTACTATTTTAGATTTAATAGGTAGGCTATATGATATAGATGAAGGTGATATTATTATAAATAAAACAAAAATTAAAAATCTTAATTTAAATAATTTAAGGGATCATATTGGCTATGTACCACAGGATGCCTTCTTATTTTCAGATTCTATAAAGAATAATATCAAGTTTGGAAAAGAAGATGCGACTGACGATGATGTTATTAATGCTGCAAAAAATGCTCAAGTACATAAAAATATTGTTAAGTTTAATAATGGTTATGATACCGTACTAGGAGAACGAGGCATCACGCTTTCTGGTGGACAAAAGCAACGTGTATCCATTGCCAGAGCTATTATAAAATCGCCTAAAATATTACTTTTTGATGATTGTTTATCTGCTGTAGATACCGAAACCGAAGAAAAAATATTGAAAAACCTCAATAAAATATCAAAAGGAAAAACAACAATTATTGTAAGTCATAGAGTGTCTTCTGCTAAAAATGCTGATAAAATTATTGTATTGGATGATGGTAAAATTGTACAGGAAGGCACACATGAAACGCTTATAAATATAGATGGATACTATAAACATCTATATTTAAAACAATTAAGTGAAACGACTTCAAATTAATTTTAAACTTACTTAAATCCAGTCAAATAAAGCGTCATTATTTTTCAATTTAATGCAATAAAAGACAAGATTAAAAAAAGAAACTTCATAATTTGTTGGTTAGTATCTGTTTTTTTTAGATTTTTGATAACCAATTAACGATAATTTAAATAAATTTCTATACACTATGAACAATAATGATATGATGGAGAGAGAAGAGATTTTTTCGAAAGTATTAAGAGCAGGAAGACGCACCTACTTCTTTGATGTAAGAGCCACTAAGGCAGATGATTACTACCTAACTATTACTGAGAGTAAAAAGTTCACAAACGATGATGGGTCGTTTCATTACAAAAAGCACAAAATATATATTTATAAAGAAGATTTTTCTGAATTTAAGGATATATTAGCTGAAATGACTGATTATATTATAGAAAAGAAAGGCGATGAAGTTATTAGTGAACGTCATCAAAAAGACTTTAAAAAGAATTATGAGGTTGAAAATACAGAAGCAACATCAACAAACGAAAATTCATCACATAAATCTACTGAAAATTTTACTGATGTAGATTTTGATGACATTTAAACTAAACTAAACTAACTATTTGAAAAGACCGCTATGATATTTCGTAGCGGTTTTTGTTTGATTTTTAAATAACTGTAGATTCCTTATGGACGACACAACAAGTTAATTAAGCTACTTGTGTTCCATTTTTAACTTGATTTTCTGGATTTAAAAGTATAACATCTTTTCCATTTACTGCCCCTAGTACTAAACACTCACTCATAAATTTAGCGATTTGTTTTTTAGGAAAATTTACAACAGCCACTATTTGTCTTTGTAACAAGTCTTCTTTTTTATAAAGTGCTGTAATTTGTGCAGATGATTTTTTAATCCCTAAATCTCCAAAGTCTATAGTAAGTTGGTATGCGGGGTTTCTTGCTTCAGGAAAGTCATCAACTTCAATAATGGTTCCTATTCGTAAATCTACTTTAGTAAAATCTTCAAAAGTTATAATGTCATTCATTTTTTAAAAATACAAATTACCAAATGAACTTTAAAATGGCCAACAACAAATTGGAATAATATTTTTTTTAGATGAACTCATCTTAACTTTTTCTATTTCCTAAAAAATGGCTAAAATTCGCCCATATTTTGTTACTTTTTTTACGCTTAGCACTGCTATGCCTTGCAAAAAATGCCGCATCTGAACAAATTTTATCTCATTTTCGGTTAAAAACAAAAAGTCAAGATGAGTTCGATGAATGAAATAGAAAAAAATAACGAACTTTGAGAAAACTTAAATTATCATGGCTAGAACTCCATCTAATATGCTTCCTTTAGGAACTCAGGCTCCAGATTTTAATCTATTTGATACTGTATCTGGAAATAACTTATCACTTAATCAGTTAAAAGGACGTCAGGCTACTGTAATTATGTTTATATGTAATCATTGCCCTTTTGTTATTCATGTCAATCCAGAAATGGTTGCCATTGCAAATTCATACTCTAAAAAGGGGATTAGCTTTATAGCTATTTCCAGTAACGATGTTCTTAATTACCCACAGGATAGTCCTGAAAACATGACTATTCATGCTAAAAATGAGAACTACCCGTTTCCATATTTATACGATGAAACACAAGATATCGCAAAGGCCTATGACGCAGCATGTACTCCCGATTTTTATGTGTTTGATGCTGACCTTAAACTAACGTATAGAGGACAACTGGATGACTCGCGCCCAGGAAATGATATACCTATTACTGGTAAAGATTTAAGACACGCTTTAGATTGTTTAATTGAAAACAAGAATAATACGACACAACAAAAACCTAGTATTGGCTGTAATATTAAATGGAAAAATAAATAAAGAATTTCTCAAAACGAATTATTCATATGGCAAGCTTTAAGAGTATTTTGCTTGTTACATCCCAATCAAGTTGAGTACAGGCTTTGACCTTTGGATCAAAAAACCGAAATTCTGTTATTTAACGTGAGTTCGACATAAGTAATCACAATTATTACTTACAACCGACTAATATTCAGGAAAATGCCCCCTCTGACAACACATTAAACAACTAAAAATCAAAATGTTACAAAAAAAATATTACATCGAACTCACGTTATTTAGATTCCCGCTTTTTCGAGTATGAATTTGCAATGGAAATCCCTCTCTTTGTTGGCAGACAGATCCAAGACAAGCCCCGGAGATTTTTTTTCAATTAAAAGCGTAATTGCCAAAAACCGACATCTAGCCACTTCCCAAATTTTAATCCCACCTCTTTAAAATGCGCTACTTGATTGAACCCAAATTTTTCATGCAGCTTGACACTTGCATCATTTGGTAATGTTAAACCTCCTAGAACAATATGATAATTTTGTGCTTTTAATTGAGACAATAGTGCTGTATATAATTTAGTACCTATTTGTTTTCCCAACATACCGTGCTTTACATATACTGTAGATTCTACCGTATGTTTATATGCAGGTTTTGGACGCCATTTGCTTCCATATGCATATCCTAGAATTTCATTTTTTTCTTCGAAAACAATAAATGGGTAATCAGCATTAATACGTGTAATTTTATCTTTAAAGATTTCTAAAGACAAGGCTACATCGTCAAAAGTAACTATAGAGTTTAATACATAATAATTGTAAATATCTAAAAGTTCTTCTGTGTCATTTAAATTTAAAGGCCTAATCATTTTTCAATACTCCGTCTTTATAGTTTTCCGTTTTTAAAAGATTTCCTTCTAGATCATAATGATTTAAACTACCATTTCCATTAACTATTGAGCCTTTATTTAATGGGCTACCTACACCATCAAAGCAGTTAATAACATCCATAAGCCCTCCATAGTCGCTATACAATTCTGTTTTATATAATTTTCCATTGGTATGGTAATATATCCATTCGCCCGCTTTGGCATCCTGAGGCCAGCTTGCCTTAACTCCTATTGAATGTAATTCACCATTTTCATGATATTTCTTATAATTATAATCACCAGACTCTTTATTTTTTATTTCTTCAGATTTTACACTACCATTTTTAAAATAGACCCTTTTAGTAACAATATATCCATAACTCATTTCTGCTTTCACCCATATTTCTCCTGTACTATAATAATAAAAATAATCACCTTCCAGCTTATCGTCTTTATAAAAAGATTTCGTTCCTATTTTTCCATTTTTATAATACTCTATGTGCAATCCCGTCTTTTTGCCTAGAATAAATTCTTTTTCATTATTAATATTACCTTCCGCATTATAAGATATGAATTTACCGTTCAATGCACCATCTGTAAAATGTGTTTTTGTATTTAACTTCCCGTCTTCAAAATATGAATAATAATCACCATTAACTTTCCCATTTTTATAAGTACTAATATTTTTTAGTTGTCCATTTTCAAAATATTCCTTTCTTTCTCCAATGACTATTCCATCCATATAATTAGTCTCTAATTTAAGTTTCGAGTTTTCATAATAATCTTTAAATAATTTATTTGGTTTGCCATTTTCATTATAAGATCCAATAGTTTTTAAAACACCATTGGGGTAGTAAGCTTTATGTTCTCCTATTTGTAGATTATTATTATATGTACCAATAGTCAATATTTTTCCTTCTTTTGAATACGTCTTAGCTTCTCCATGGTATAAATCATCTTTAATATTAACTAATGTCGATAATTGTCCACTCTCATAATATTCCTTCCCAATGCCATTTACCTTCCCTCCATAATAATAAACAATCCGTTGAAGTTTTCCCGAAGGAAAATAGTATTTGGTAGCCCCATATAATTTGCCATCTTTTTTACTACTTTCTAACTTTATTGAACCATCATCATAATACTCCTTATAAGAAGTCTGAGACCAGGTTATATTTATACTAATAAAAAGAACGAATATTATTAACTTCATAATTACCTATTTTAAATTCAACTTTTTTTCATCAATAAATTCGCTATATGTGCATAATGGTGATTGCTGTGCCACGCATAATTACCTATATTATAACTTAAAAGTATTTCTGAACTTGTTTCCGGATGAATAAAACTAGTATTTAAGTCATCCAGAGATAACGTTTTTAAAAGATAAACAAGTTTAAAATGTATAGCTTTAATATGATTGATTGACATCTCTATTGGGGCTGTTTTAGAATCTATGAGTTCTGCCCAACGGTCTTCAAAATAAGCTTTTATAAGCGGTTTATCTTCTGTTAATGCCCATTTAAATCTGGTATAAGAATGATGATGACTATCGGATATGTGATGCACCACCTGCCTTACAGTCCAACCACCAGGTCTGTATACAGTATCTAATTGATCGTCTGTTAAGTCTTTAACAAGATTTTCTAAGCGATTTGGAAAGTGTTCTAATATGGAAATCCAACTTTCAATATCTTGTTTAGTAATATGTGTTGGAGATTTAAACTTCCCTATCGGGTATTTAAGTTTTTCTAATTGTTGCTCTGTCATAAGAGCAAATGTATAAATTGTTATTTAATTTCAATTAAACCACTCTTTACATAATTTACAGCCGCAAATAAAGAATTGAATCTTTTTATTTTTTTATTAAAAAATAAGTTTTCGGTCATGGTACCTAATTTCGTTATTTTTCCATCCGAAACAATAAGATAAGCTTTTAAACTATAGCCTTTTTTAAAAAACTTTAACCAGTCTGAGGCTATTACCGAATACGAATTAATTCTATTAGAAATAAGAACAAGTCCTTCTCCTTTAGTTCCCAATAATTCTGCTATATCTTCAGTAAAATGTCTAACATGATCTTCCCAGTTAACAACAATACCCTCATTGATCTCTGATACCATGTATCCTTCAAACACAAACATATTTCCAAAAGAATAATTAAACTCTTTGATAACCTCTGAATATAAACTTGTATCCTTAATGCTAACCATGACACAAAAATATTCTTATAAAAGTTTAAAAATGAAAATAATCGACAAACAAAATAAATACATCTTCTATAAGATGAAATTGATAATTATACGGATAAAAGTCATTTTATCGCATAAAAAAACACCTACAATGAGGTGTTTTTTTAAGTATTTATTTATGTTAATGTGAATTATTTCACATCCATCAATTCAACATCAAAAATAAGAGTAGCATCTGGTGGTATCACACCTCCAGCACCTCTACTTCCATACCCTAAATGACTAGGTATTACAAAACGTGCCTTGTCTCCTACTTTTAGCAAACCAATCCCTTCATCCCAGCCTGGAATGACTTGACCTACTCCTAAAGGAAAATCAATTGGTTGATTACGCTTGTATGAAGAATCGAAAACAGTGCCATCAGGCAATTGCCCTTTATAATGAACCGATACTGTTTTACCAGTTTCTGCATTTATGCCACTTCCCTCTTGAATTATTTGATAACGTAAACCGCTCTCCGTTTTATTAAAACCTGTTGCAATTTTATCCAATTCAGCTTCTGCCGCTTGTTTTGCTTCCGCCAATCTTTTTTCTCTAGAGCCTTCAAAGGTTCTAAAAGACTCAACAGCATTATAAGCTTCTGCATCATTACCTACACGAATTATTTCTAGGCTATCGATAGAATCTCCTTGGGCTATAGCATCAACAACATCTTGTCCCTCTGCTACTTTACCAAAAACAGTATGATTGTTATCTAACCACGGTGTTTCAACATGAGTGATAAAAAACTGACTTCCATTAGTCCCTGGTCCTGCATTTGCCATAGATAAAACTCCAGGAGCATCATGTTTTAAATCTGGATGAAATTCATCATCAAATTGATACCCTGGATTTCCAGAACCTGAACCTTGTGGGCATCCTCCTTGAATCATAAAATCTGGAATAACTCTATGAAATTTTAAACCATCATAGTAAGGTGTTCCCTGAGGTTTTACCTTATTTTCAAGATTACCTTCAGCCAAAGCAACAAAATTACCTACTGTTCCAGGTGTTTTTTGATATTCTAAAGCCACAAGTATCTCTCCTTTTGTTGTATTAAATTTTGCGTATAAACCGTCTTGCATTGTTCTTTATTTTATTTAAAGCCGCAAAGATAAGGAATGAAGTTTGAAGTACGAAGTTTTATTGGACCGAAGACCGAAGACCGAAGACTGTAGACCGAAGACTGTAGACTGTAGACTGTAGACTGTAGACTGAAATTATTAATTAGCTACTTCACTAATAAACTTTATACGATATAGACGTAATTCTTCATCGTCATAATCGCCATCAAATTCTTCAATAGCATCATCAATATTATCAGATTCAGATTCCATAAAATAATCATGAATTTCTTCTTGCTGATCTTCATCTAAAATATCATCTATCCAATAATTGATATTCAATTTAGTCCCAGAATAAACAATAACTTCCATTTCTTTAACGAATTCTTCCATGGACATCCCCTTTGATGAGGCAATATCATCTAAAGGCAATTTTCTATCTATATTCTGAATAATATATAGCTTGTTAGCTGAGTTAATTCCTGTTGATTTTACGACCAGATCATCTGGACGGACTATATCATTTTCTTCAACATATCTGGAGATTAATTCTACAAAATCTTTACCGTATTTTTTAGCTTTTCCTTCACCAACACCATGCACATTTGCCAGTTCTGGTAAGTTAACAGGGTATTTCAAAGCCATATCTTCAAGCGAAGGGTCTTGGAAAATAACAAATGGTGGTACTTCTAACTTTTTTGCATTCTTTTTACGCAAATCTTTAAGCATCCCCATTAATAATTCATCAGCTACGGCTCCACCACTTTTTGCTGCTGTAATAATAGTACCGTCTTCCTGTTCTCCTTCAAAGATGTGATCTTCAGTCATCATAAACGACAATGGTTTACTTATAAAAGATCTGCCAGATTCACTTAATTTTATGACACCATAAGTTTCAATATCTTTTCTAAGATATCCTGCAACCAATACTTGCCTTAATAAAGCCATCCAATATTTGTTGTCTTTGTCTTTACCTTTTCCAAAAAATGGTTGTTCATTGGTTTTATGAGAATTAATTAAGGCGTTCTCTTTACCAACAATAACGTTTACCAAGTCTTTAGATTTATATTTTTCGTTCGTTTTTTGTATCGTTTCTAATAATACTACGGCATCCTCTTTGGCTTCATGCTTCTTTTTAGGGTGCCTAACATTATCATCCATATCGCCACCTTCTCCGGTCTCATTATCAAATTCTTCTCCAAAATAATGTAAAATAAATTTTCTTCTAGAGATAGATGTTTCTGCGAAAGCAACAACTTCTTGCAATAATGCATGTCCAATTTCTTGTTCTGCAACAGGCTTACCAGACATAAATTTCTCTAATTTTTCAATGTCTTTATATGCATAATATGCTAAACAATGTCCTTCGCCTCCATCACGCCCTGCTCTACCAGTTTCTTGATAATAACTTTCTATACTTTTAGGAATATCATGATGAATTACAAAGCGTACATCTGGTTTATCTATGCCCATACCAAAGGCAATAGTAGCCACAACCACATCGACATCTTCCATTAAGAACTTATCTTGATAGCTAGATCTTGATTTCGCATCTAATCCTGCATGATATGGTACGGCTTTGATACCATTTACTTGTAGTACTTGAGCGAGTTCTTCCACTCTTTTTCTACTTAAACAATATACTATACCAGACTTTCCTTCATTTTGTTTTATGAATCTAATAATATCGGCATCTACATTTTTTGTTTTGGGTCTTACCTCATAATATAAATTAGGTCTGTTGAAAGAGGCTTTAAAGGTTTTCGCATTACTTATACCCAAATTCTTTATAATATCTTCCTGAACTTTGGGTGTTGCAGTGGCTGTTAACCCAATAATAGGAATACGTTCTCCTATTCTAGCAATAATATGTCGTAAATTTCTATACTCTGGTCTAAAATCGTGTCCCCATTCACTAATACAATGTGCTTCATCAATCGCCATGAAAGATATTTTTACAGAACGCAAAAACTCTACATTTTCTTCTTTGGTTAAAGATTCTGGTGCGACATAAAGTAATTTCGTAACCCCATTAACAATATCTTCTTTAACACGTTTTACTTCGGTTTTATTCAATGAAGAATTTAGTACATGCGCAACGCCCTCTTCATTAGAGATTCCGCGAATGGCATCTACCTGATTTTTCATTAACGCTATTAATGGCGATACTACAATAGCGGTTCCTTCTTGCATTAATGCAGGTAACTGGTAACATAGTGACTTTCCGCCACCAGTTGGCATAATTACAAACGTATGATTTTTTGATAAAACACTTTCGACAACATCTTCCTGCAAGCCCTTGAATTGGTTGAATCCAAAATATTTTTTAAGAGCAGAATGCAGATCACTTTTGGTTAATAACATGAACTGTATAAAAATTTATTTACTTATTATCATACACTGAAATATTAAAACTTCAATGATTAATTTAATAGCGCATTTAGAGATCCCCTCATTTTTTTTTCGTTAGTTTTGTAACGAAAATCCAAAGTACAACAAAATTTAATTTGATTACCATTAAAGATAATAAAATCTTTAAAAGCATCAACTAAAAAAAATATAAATTTTGAATAGTAAAAATTCTATTACTCAAACCGCAAAACTAACAATAAATACAGAAAGTCAAGCTATTTCAAATCTTGCTAATTTAATAACAGATGATTTTGCTGATGCGGTGCAACTCATTTACAACTCCAAAGGCCGAGTAATTATTACAGGAATTGGCAAAAGTGCCATTATTGCGAATAAAATTGTAGCCACATTAAACTCAACCGGAACACCATCCGTTTTTATGCACGCGGCAGATGCTATTCATGGTGACCTAGGACTTATTCTTAAAGATGATGTTGTTATTTGTATTTCTAAAAGTGGAAATACACCAGAAATTAAAGTTTTAGTCCCTCTTATTAAAAGTGCTAATAATAAAATGATTGCCATAACAGGAAATGAAGATTCCTTTTTAGGGCAACATGCTGATTTTATTTTAAACGCATATGTTGAAAAAGAAGCTTGCCCAAATAACTTAGCACCTACTACAAGTACCACAGCTCAGTTAGTTATTGGTGATGCGCTAGCTGTTTGCTTATTAGAACTACGAGGTTTTTCTAGTAATGATTTTGCAAAATATCATCCAGGGGGTGCCCTAGGAAAAAAATTATATTTACGTGTTCAAGATATATCATCTGTAAACGAAAAGCCTAAAGTAATTCCATCTACAAACATAAAAGATGTCATCATAGAGATTACCGAAAAAATGTTAGGTGTTACTGCTGTTGTAGAAAATGATGAAATTACAGGTATTATTACTGATGGTGACTTACGTAGAATGTTGAGTAAAGTTGATGATTTTTCATCGTTAACAGCTAAAGATATAATGAGTGCGAATCCAAAACGCATTAATGCTGATGCTATGGCTATTGAAGCTTTAGAGGTTATGGAAACAAATGGCATATCTCAGTTGCTAGTTGAAGAAAACGGTAAATACGCCGGTGTGATTCATTTACACGATTTAATAAAAGAAGGCATTATATAATGGCAAAAAAAGATATAAATGAGATGTCTTTTTTAGATCATCTTGAAGATTTAAGGTGGCATTTAATTAGAATCTGTTTAGCAGTCGTAATCATTGCTACTTTGGCTTTTATTTTTAGTAGATTTATATTTGACACTATTATTTTCGCACCATTAAACATGAGTTTCCCAACTTATGACTTTTTATGCAAAACAGCCACTTTTATAAATGTAGATACTACTTTTTGTAATGAAAAAATACCTTTAATTATACAAAACAGAACCATGGCTGGACAATTTTCGGCCGATATATGGACTGCTATTTTAGGCGGTTTTATCATTTCCTTTCCGTATGTTATTTATCAATTGTGGAAATTTATTAGCCCTGGTTTGCATGCTAATGAGCGTAAACACTCCAGAGGTTTTATTGTTATTTCATCATTTTTATTCTTTTTAGGCGTGTTATTCGGTTACTATATTGTAACACCTTTGTCGATTAACTTTTTAGCAAACTACAGTATCTCTACAATGGTTGATAATCAAATTGATATCAGCTCGTATATTGCACTAGTTAGATCTTCAGCTTTGGCTTCTGGTTTGATTTTTGAGCTTCCAATTATCATTTATTTTCTAACCAAAATAGGATTGGTTACACCTGAGTTCCTAAAAAAATACAGAAAATATGCTTTGGTAATTGTATTAATTTTATCTGCAATTATTACACCACCAGATATTGCCAGTCAGGTCATTGTAGCCATTCCAATTATCATTCTGTACCAGGTGAGTATTTATATTTCTAAAGTTGTTATTAGAAATCAAAAACGAAAAGAAAAAAGACATGTCCGACATAGTTAATGAATTTAATGAGTATCGTTCCAAAATGAACGATAAAATTTTAGAAGACAATAATAAAGTAATAAAACGCATCTTCAATTTAGACACTAACGCATATGCTGAAGGGGCTTTAGATGTTAAAACGAAAGAACTTTTAGGTTTAGTGGCCTCGACAGTTTTACGTTGCGATGATTGTATAAAATACCATATGGAAACCAGTTACAAAATTGGTTTAAAAAAAGAGGAAGTTGTTGAAGCTTTAAGCATCGCTACTTTAGTTGGTGGCACCATAGTTATTCCTCATTTACGTCGTGCTTATGAATTCTGGGATGCCTTAGAAGCTCAGAATTAAATAGATTTAACCCACGGACTACCTTTAAAAATAAGAAACAAGATAAAATTAGAACATCTGCTATAATAGTGTATATGATTTTACTATTTTTAGCGTTCAGTATATAACTTATGATTTTAAAAGCCCAAAATTTGATGAAGTCCTATAGTGGACGAAAAGTAGTTAAAGATGTTTCTCTTGAAGTTAATCAAGGTGAAATTGTTGGTCTTTTAGGACCTAATGGCGCAGGGAAAACGACATCTTTTTATATGATTGTTGGTTTAATAAAACCCAATGGTGGTCATATTTTCTTAGATAATACAGAAATTACTAAATACCCAATGTACAAACGTGCACAGAATGGTATTGGCTATTTGGCGCAGGAAGCTTCGGTTTTTAGAAAATTAAGTATTGAAGATAATATTCTAAGTGTTTTACAACTTACAAAACTAAGTAAGCAGGAACAACATCATAAAATGGAGTCTCTTATTGAAGAGTTTGGTTTAGGGCATATTCGTAAAAGCCGAGGAGATTTATTATCCGGTGGCGAACGTCGTCGTACAGAGATTGCTCGTGCCTTAGCAACAGACCCTAGTTTTATTTTATTAGATGAACCATTTGCAGGGGTTGACCCTGTAGCTGTTGAAGACATACAACGTATTGTAGCGCAGCTTACCAAAAAGAATATCGGTATTTTAATTACCGATCACAATGTACAAGAAACACTAGCTATTACCGATAGAACCTATTTAATGTTTGAAGGTAGTATTCTTAAAGCTGGTAAACCAGAAGAGCTAGCCAATGATGAAATGGTACGTAAGGTATATTTAGGTCAGAACTTTGAACTTCGTAAGAAGAAAATTCGAGATTAGACGTTAAACGTCTTTTTATTATTTTTTCCATTTTCCCTTTAGGCTTAGTGTCTATAGATAGATTATAACTCCTTCCTTTATAACGAGTTGTTTTAAATCTATTAAAATGATTCGTAATTATTTTTCCCTTTACTTATTTTTTATTTTATCCTCTTATTTAACTTGAATTTTGGATAAGAAAATTTATGTCAGTTAGAGTGATTTTTGCAAAAAATCGTATCGAAAACAAATAAATTTTCGACAAAAAAAGGTTCTCGATACATCCCGAAGCAACTTCGGGACACTCGAAGTGACATCTTGAACTCTTAAACTAGATTCACGTTATTTAACTATTCTTTTGGTTCATAACATCATATTTAAAAAATAATATTAAAAACATTATGAAATATTAAAATTTTAATAATATCTTTATGATATCAAAATAATATCATTTTAAATCAAAATATAAATTATGAAGGAAGAAAAAATCATTGCACCTGCTAACGGATATCTTATGCTATTCGTTTTTTTAATTATGTTTATTGGAAGTATCATTACTTTAATTATAACCAAAAATTTCATTTTTATTTTATTTATAATTATTGCTATTTGTATTAAACCAGGTTTTATAATGGTACAGCCAAACAACTCTAGGGTATTATTACTTTTCGGAAAATATGTAGGTACAATTAATAAAAATGGTTTCTATTGGGTAAATCCTTTTTTTACTAAAAAGAAAATATCATTACGGGCTAGTAACTTTGATAGTGAGCGTTTAAAAGTGAATGATAAACTTGGTAATCCTATTATGATTAGCACAATTTTGGTTTGGAGAGTCCAAGATACTTATAAAGCTGCTTTTGATGTAGATAATTATGAAAACTTTGTTCGTGTGCAAACAGATGCTGCTGTTCGTAAACTGGCAAGCATGTATCCTTACGATAATTTTGCAGATGATGGACATACTGAAGATATTACACTACGTTCTAGTGTTAACGAGGTTAGTGAAACTTTAGAAAAAGAAATACATGAGCGCTTATCTATCGCA
The DNA here is from genome assembly GCF_030540775.2 of Flavivirga abyssicola. Taxonomy (GTDB): domain Bacteria; phylum Bacteroidota; class Bacteroidia; order Flavobacteriales; family Flavobacteriaceae; genus Flavivirga; species Flavivirga abyssicola. Next base: position 237,456 of record NZ_CP141266.1, read on the forward strand.
GGAATTGAAGTATTAGAAGCAAGAATTGGTTATTTAGCTTATGCTCAAGAAATTGCAAACGCGATGCTAAAACGTCAACAAGCAACAGCTATAGTTGCTGCCAGACATAAAATTGTAGAAGGTGCTGTGAGTATGGTTGAAATGGCTCTTGAAGAATTGGGAAAGAAAAGTATTGTAGATTTAGACGAAGAGCGAAAAGCAGCCATGGTTAGTAATCTTATGGTTATACTTTGCGGTGATAAAGATGCTTCTCCTGTTCTAAATACTGGCACTTTAAATCAATAAACAATACATTTGCATTTTTGTATTTAAAATTTATCAAAATAATTAATAACTCAAATGGCTAAAAAAAAAGCTTTTGCATTGCGAATAAATGAAGATATGCTTAAAGCTATAGAAAAATGGGCTGCGGATGAATTCCGCAGCACAAATGGCCAAATTGAGTGGATGCTAAACGAAAGTTTAAAAAAAGCCAAACGTAGTCCTAAAAATAAAAATTCGGAAGAAAACAATTAACCCTCTAGGCTTTCTTTCTTCATTTACTGCTAAGCTTCTCCTATTTTATTCTTAAACAATTTCTTCTTAATAGTCTTAAATAACTTAACCATTAAAAGCGCCACAAAGCCAACCAGCAAACCAACAATAAAATCTTTTACATAGGATGGTAATATTTCTAAAAAATGATGAAAGAACTCAATATTATGAACAAATATACCGCCCGCTACCAACATTAGGGCTACAGTACCAATTACAGACAAGCTTTTAATAACTATAGGAAGTGCTCTGATTAAAAAATTACCAATAAACTTTGAAACACTCTTTTCTTTACTACTTAAACTAACAAGCTTGTATCCTAAATCATCCATTCTAACAATAAGAGCAACGATGCCATAAACGCCAACTGTTGCTATTATAGCTACAATACTTACAACTAATACTTGAAATAAAATAGGTTTTCCAAGAACAGTTCCCAATGCAATAATGACGATCTCAACTGATAAAATAAAATCAGTAAAGATTGCTGATTTTATTTTCTTCTTTTCGAGAGTTAATTGGTCTTCCTTTGATATGTTTGAATTATCAACAGTCTCTTTAGCATGTTTATGGGGCACAAAAAATTCATATATTTTTTCTGCACCCTCAAAAGCCAAATAAACACCTCCTAATACTAATGATAAAGTAACAGCCCAAGGTGCAAAAGCACTCAATAAAAAGGCTATTGGCAAAATAATTAACTTGTTAAGTGCAGATCCTTTAGTAATTGCCCACAAAACAGGCAACTCTCTGGAAGAAACAAATCCTGTAGCTTTTTCAGCATTCACCGCTAAATCATCGCCTAAGATACCAGCTGTCTTTTTTGTGGTAATCTTACTCATTACCACAACGTCATCCATTAAAGCTGCTATGTCATCTAGTAGTGCAAAAAATCCTGATGCCATTCTTAATTATTTGGAAGTTAAATTGTCTACAAGCGACATGATTATATAAAGTAAAATAATAACCGGTATTGCAGCAAACTGCAATACAATTAGTAATACGATACAAAGTATTATAAAAATGTATCGTGTTGCATTTGTTTTAAAGCTCCAATCTTTAAATTTTAAGGCAAATAGTTTAATATTAGCGTTTAATATGTAGCAACTTAAAAACGTTAGCCCAATTAAAAACCATTTGTTAAGAATAATAGCATTAATCAAATCATTATTCTGAAACTCCATTATTAATGGTAATGATACTATTAACAAAGTGTTTGCAGGCGTTGGTAAGCCCTTAAAATAACTTTGTTGTTCGGTATCCAAATTAAAATTTGCCAAACGATATGCAGAAGCCAATGTTACTAATAACCCTAAAAGCGGAAGTATTGGTAAATTAAAATCCAACCAATCCGTATTCGAAGACCAATCATTATTTATCTTATCTGAAGTGTTTACAGTTAACGATAGCAACTTATACATTATAAGCCCTGGAACTAAACCACTAGTTATCATATCTGCAAGTGAATCCAACTGCAAACCCAATTCACTTTGAACATTTAGTTTTCTGGCTACAAAACCATCAAAAAAATCAAAAAATATTCCTAGAAAAACAAATAAAGAGGCAGCAATAAAATTATTATCAATCACAAAAATAACCGCAATACTTCCGCACAATAAGTTTAAAAGCGTTAATACGTTAGGAACATGTTGTTTCATATGTAGATTCTTATTGCTATTAATATTTAGGAATTCTTTCGGTAAAAATAACAAACAATTATTGTGTAAAACAAGAATTAAACAATATCTATTATAATTTCAAGTTTAATAGATTGACAAATTAAGCTAATTTAACTATGAAATAACATACAGAATAGTTACTGCTTTCCATTTTCACACACTATAATTAATTAACATACGATATGTTATGGAAATTAATGAGCGGATAAATAAAACGAAAAATGAGCAAGTTTAAATCTGATATTTTATGATTAAATGGGTATTATGTGCATCTTTGTAAAAAAATTGCGATTGAAAAATTACATAACTGCATTGTTTTGTACACTATCTGTATCAATATTTAGTCAAACTGTTAGAAAATATTCTAATGAGTTTATGAACATTGGTGTGGATGCTGCTGCTTTGGGTATGAGCAGTGCTGTGACATCTCATTCTGCAGACGTTAATTCTGGTTATTGGAATCCTGCTGGTTTATTAAAAATTGAAGACAATCAATTAGCTTTAATGCACTCTAGTTATTTTGCAAATATTGCTAATTATGACTATGTTGCTTACGCCATGCCTATAGATAAACAAAGTGCTGTGGGTATCTCTTTAATTCGTTTTGCTGTTGATGATATTTTAAATACGACTCAACTTATTGATGAACAGGGAAATATTAATTATGATAGAATTAGTTTATTTTCTACAGCAGACTATGGATTAACATTTTCGTATGCAAGGCATCTTCCTGTACAAGGTTTAAAATATGGTGTAAATGCCAAAGTAATACGGCGAGTTATTGGTGATTTTGCTTCTTCTTGGGGTTTCGGTTTAGATTTTGGGGTACAGTTTGAATCTAATAACAACTGGAAATTTGGTGTGATGGCTCGTGATATTACCACTACTTTTAATGCTTGGGCTATTGATGAAGATGAATTTGCTAAGATCCAAAATGCAGTAGCTGGTCAAAATCAAGAATTACCCGAAACTACCGAAATTACCATTCCAAAGTTACAGATAGGTATTTCAAAGCTAATCGATTTTAACTATGATTACACATTACTAACAGCATTAAATTTAAATGTTCGTTTTGAAGAAAATAATGACATTATTTCATCATCTTTTGCCAGTGTAAATCCCGCGCTTGGTTTCGAATTTGGATATATAGACATGGTTTATTTGCGTGCTGGTATGGGAAATTTTCAAAACGAATTACAAATTGATAATTCTGAACAATTAAGCTTTCAACCTAGTTTTGGTGTAGGCTTTAAATACAATGGTGTTCAAATAGATTATGCTTTTACCGATATTGGAGACCAAAGTGTTGCTTTATATTCAAATGTATTTTCTTTAAAACTCGATTTCAGTATCTTTAGATAATTTTTTGTTGTAAATGTATAAAACATTATCCTTTTTATTTCTTTTTTTATTTGTTACAATTGGTACAGCTCAAAAAAACAAATTATCTCCCGAAGCAAATATTAGTGTATTAACTGTTGGTCCTGGATCTTCCCTAAATGACTCTTTTGGACATAGTGCCTTCAGAATTCATGACCGGTTACATGGTATTGATTTAGTTTATGGTTATGGCGAATACGATTTTGGTGCACCAAATTTTTACTTAAAATTTGCCCAAGGAAAACTCAATTATTTAATAAGTAAAGACAAATTTCAGCGATTTTATCAAGTTTATAAATTCTATAATAGAACTGTAAAAGAACAGGTTTTAAACCTTTCTCAAGAAGAAAAACAAAAGCTTTACGACTTTCTAATAAATAATTACAAACCGGAAAACAGAAGGTATTTATATGATTTCTTTTTTGACAATTGTGCTACAAGAATTAAGGATGTTGCTAATATTAGTTTAAATAATACTATTGTTTTCAATGCTCCTAAAGATTATAAAGAAGCTACCTTTAGAACTTTAATTCAAAATAACCTTAATAAAAATTCTTGGGGAAGTTTAGGTATAGATATTTGCTTAGGTTCTGTAATAGACAAAAAGGCTACAGCAGAAGAACATATGTTCTTACCTGAGAACATTTACAAGTTTTTTGATTCTGCATTAATAAAAAATAGTGATATACCCTTAGTAAAAGAAAGTCGCGTTTTATATTCTAAAAAAGAAACTCCAAAACCAAATACTTTTTTTACAAGTCCACTATTTATTTTAGGTATTTTGGGTGGATTCATTCTTTTTATAACTTATAAAGATTACAAAAAAAAGAAACAAAGTATATGGTTAGATGTTACACTTTTTAGCATCACAGGAATTATAGGTATTTTATTGTTGTTGCTTTGGTTTGCAACCGATCATAAAGGTACGCATCAAAATTATAATTTGCTTTGGGCTTGCGTTCTTAATATTTTAGTTATTCAACAATTAGTTAAGAAAAAAGTAAACGGTTGGTTTATTAAATATTTGAAGTTTTTAGTAATTCTATTATGCCTATTAACTCTACATTGGAGTCTTGGTGTACAAGTATTCGCTATTGGCTTAATTCCTTTACTAATAGCCTTATTTATTAGGTATATTTATTTAATTTCTTACTACAATAACGGATAGTTATTTATCTCAAAATTTATTTTTGTATCTATATGTAAGATAAGTAAAAGACTGAATACTGCTACTGCAAACTGATGACTGAATGACTACTGTCCTCTAAAGAAAATCATGGTGCTTATCGTTTTTACCAAAATATTTACATCAAGGAAAAAGCTTTTGTGCTTGATATAATATAAATCGTATTGTAATTTTAGTAAACTATCATCAACCGAAGATCCGTATCTGGTTTTAACCTGCGCCCAACCTGTAAGACCTGGTTTAATAATATGCCGCGTTTCGTAAAAAGGTAATAATTGTGATAATTCTTTAACGAAAAATGGACGTTCTGGTCTGGGACCAATTATACTCATATCACCCTTTAATATGTTAAAAAATTGAGGAATCTCGTCTAATCTAGAATGCCTTAAAAACTTACCGAAAAATGTAATTCTTACATCTCCTTTTTGAGCCCAAACTGCTCCAGCTTTTTCGGCATTTTTAATCATGGTTCTATACTTCAAAATCTTAAAAGGTTTACCGTTTTTTCCAATCCTATCTTGGGTATAAAAAAGTGGACCTCGATTGGCTATAACGTTCCCTATTAAAATAAATGGTAAAAACATGACGCCTATTAAGATCCCAATTATGGAAATAATAATATCAAAAAATCTACGAAAAAACAGGTACAATTTATTTTGATTACTTCTACTAAATGGAAAATACTTATAAAAATCTTTTCCTACAAATTGTACTGGTATGCGTTGTGCTAAATCTTCATATACTTGTGTATATTCTTTTATTGAAAACCCTTCTTCTAAAAGCGAAATGAGTGAGTAATAAATCTCTGAAGTAATAGATTCGGAATTATAACTTGCTACTACAATTTCTGTTATGTTTTCATCTTTAATTACTTGACGTATCTGATTTGGTTTATACTCTGCAACAGCATTAAATTTAATCGACTCTAAACTGTTCAAATCACAATTAATAAAGCCCACGATTTTATAATTAGGATCTGAATTATTAAAAGCTTCGACAATAGTTTCAATATTAGAAGTTTCTCCAATAATTAACACTTTTTTATAAAACCTAGGTGAAATAATAAACGATACATACGCAAACCTCCACAAAAATAGCGCTACAAATATTGCAAAATAAAAATAGAGTATTTGTAAACGATTATCTGGTAATACAGGCGTGAAAAACGGGGTTAAGAAGTAAAATAAGACTGTAATTGAAACCGTAACAACTATACTGGCAAAAATTTTCTCAATTTTGCTGGATTTTTGTAAATCGTAAAGTTCAAAAATAGTTCCAAATATTGATATATATAAAATAAGGATAAGAGTCCATGTCCAATTTTCTTTTGTTATAGCAAAATAATCAAAATCAAATGTATTACTGACAAAATATAGCACGATCAATATTGAAACAATATCGAAAATGCGCAGTAAAACTTTACGTTCTGAAATATTAAAATGAATACTGCGGTTAGACATTTTTACGAATAAAATGAAAGATGATAAAGATAACTATATTCATATTAAGCGAAAATTTATTTTAACACTTTATTCCATTGGTTTTTAACAATATTCCAATCTAACTGTTCTGCCTTTTTTCTGGCATTTATAGCTATTACATTTGATTCTTTTGGTGAATTTAATAATTCTTGAATCGCTTTAATAAATACTTTTTCTGAATTTGGTTTTACCAAAATACCTGTAAGTTTATCTTCTATTAGAAAAGGCATACCTCCCACATTTGTAGATATAACAGGTAATCCTAAAGCCATTGCTTCAATAACACTAACAGGCATATTATCAAAATTAGTAGTATTAATAAAAATATTATAATCCTTAGATAGCTCTATCCATTCTTTTTTTGAAAGTTTTCCTGTAATATTTACTTCTACTTTTAGCTCCTTTGCATAATCTATAGCTTCTTGCATAGTTCCATCGCTATCCGGACCAACCATACAAAGTTCTGCATCTATATTAATATCATTTAAACCTTTTAAAATCTTAATCGCTAATAAAGGATTATATATTTTTGAAAATGAACGTACCCATAACAGTTTAACTTTATCAAAAGTTCTTTCTTTAAATATATAGTTACTAAGCTCTATTGAGTTTGGGATGCAAACGATATTACTATACCCTAAATCTTCAAAATTTGATTTTATATATTCCGACGGGGCTACATTTTTATAGGCATAATTAAATATTGCTTTTGATAATTTGGGTGATTTCTTTAGTCGAACTGGTAAATTACCTCCATGTAGAATAGGAATATATGGTAGTTTAAGAAATCTACATAATTGACTTACAAAAAATGCATAATAAAAATTTAATGTGCTGTAAGTGTCAATTAAAACAAAGTCTATATTTTTCCTATATGTAAAGCATGTCCAAAGCATATGTAGTAACCTAAGAACAATGTTCCTTTTTCTAGATGCCGAAAACACTTTATACCCTTCTCTTATAAATAAAAGCCCTAATATGTCTACAGAAGACTTATTGCCTATATTATTGAACTGGTTCCCTATGTAAAGTAAACTTTTCAATTACTCGGTTAGATGTGTTTTATTTCGAAATCGCTCAATTCTTTTCTTAGTTTTAAGGTTGTAATTAACATGCAATAAACTTAACCCATAAATAAACGCTGGAGCAGCAATTCGCATAGACGAATGATTTATTGTTAAAAACCAAAATATATAGCATGAATAGAAGAAAATGTTCGACTTATTTTTAAATCGCAATGATAAAGGTGTCATTAATAAAATCAAAAATGCAACCAAACCGATTAAGCCGTGTTCCGATAAAATACGACTTATTTCATTATGAGATGCTGCTTCAACTCCCTCTTTTTGTTTTCTTAACTCTTTAATTTTACCTACACCTACACCTAATATTGGATTATTAAAAAACTCAGCTAATTCAAAAAAAACTAAATCAGTTCTACCAGTAGAAATATCAGCTTTTTCACGTCCTAATGCGTCTTCATTAGCATATCTTCTCTCTATAAGCCCATTAGTTTGAAGTGAAGAGTATAACCAAATACACATACCAATCCCAGCAAATGTAAATACTAGTTTAGTAATCCTAACTTTACTTTTAATATTAACCTTTTTAAAATAAAAATAAACAAAGACTATTATCATAAATAAAGCTGTTATAACTCCTCCTCTACTAAAAGTTACAACTGCTCTGTAACTTAATACACCTAATAACAACCCATTAATTATTTTAAGAAATAAAGAGGGGGAAAGCATGAAAAAACGAATACTAAAAACAAACATTCCTAACCCCAATACAGTAGATACTTGATTTGGCCCAAAACCTCCTGAAGCAGCATAGTTAGAACCTGTACCTGTAATAATTTCTCTTAGGTCTGGAGTAAATAAAAACAAATAAGTTGTAGCTGCTATTAAAGGTAGTCCTATTGATAAAAATATTCTATGGAAATCTTGATAAGCTACTTTTCGTTTATAACAAAACATAGCAACTATTCCTAAACAGACTGGTCCACTTAAATTAAAAGTAATGGCTGTCCTTATGGTTGTTTGCTCCGTAATATTAAATCCGGCAATTAATATTCCAGGAATAAGCAGAAAAATATAAAGGATATAAGGTATTGGCTGTTTACCAAACCCAATTGTTACAAATCCAATTATACTAAATAAAATCACTAAATATTTAGACGTTTCGTATAAAAAGTTACCTCCAGTCATTCTAAGGAAAACCTCTGCACCAACTACATAACCACAAGCAATCAATACTTGTAAAGCTTTTTCTTGTTGTCTTGCTTTTAATATAGTATTAGTAAAATAAACGAAAATAGCAAGTAAATATACTTTTGAGAATACAGGAGATAAATAAATAGCCAATCCAATTAAGACGTGTAAACCAATTATTTTTATATAATTAAAGCTTTTCAATTTAAACTAATATAGGTTTTGTAAACTTTTAAAATATTGTGTAATTGAGATTTTTCTGAATAATTATTTTGAATATGCTTCTTATATCGAGAAGCGTGCATATTTCTCAACTCTTTTTGCTCAATATACGAAGATATGGCTTTAGACAAATCTTTTACCGCTGAAGCATCAACTAATAATCCATTATAATTATTTGTTATAACAGTTTTGCACTCACCAACATTTGTTGCTATAACCGCTAAATTAGACAAGCCATATTCTAACAACGCCAAAGGTAAACCTTCAGATTTTGAAGACAACACTCCAATATTGCATTGACTTAGAATATTAAAAACGTCTGGTTTACTATCATATAAAAAAACACTACTTGTAATATCAAGTTCTTTTATTTTATTCTCGACGAATTGATAATAATCATCATTAAAATTTTTGCCTACGCAATGTAATGACCATCCTGGATGTAATTTAATAACTTCTTTAAAAGCCCTTAGTAATGTAATATGATCTTTTTGAGATCTAAAGTTTGCTAAGCATACTATACGTTTATTGGGCGTTCCTTTTAAAATTGTAACAGCTTTAATAGTGTTTATAGTTGCAAAATTTGGTAAATAAGAAATACTTTTAGTTTTTAAATTTTGTTTTGCCCAAACTTCTAATACTTTATTAACACTGAATATATGCACGAAATATTTCGAGCAAAATCGTAATACTCCATATTTTCTGTCCTGTAGAAATTCAGTATTTCCATAATGGTCGTGCCATACTATTAAAAGTTTTTGATTTAGTAATTTTACAATCGTTGCTAAAAAAAAAGATGAAGAATGTGCATGAATGACATCTATTTTATGTTTCCTAACAAAAGTATATAAACGTTTTATGGCTTTAACATCTATAGTTTTCGTTTTATTTAAAAATAGATATTGAACTTTTATACATATATCTTCTTTTAAAAGACCTTCTTTTCTTGTAGCACACAAAAAAGAGGTCTCTATTTCGTTAGATAAGGCATTCGCTAAATTTACAGCAACACGTTCCGCTCCTCCCGATTCTAAAGTATCTATAAGTTGTAATACTCTCATTTAGGGCTTTAATAATTTAATAATTTCATCTTCAAAAGTATCCAAAGTATAGTTTTGAGACCAAGTTGACGCTCTATTAGATATTAATTGTAATTCCTCTTTATCCTCTAATTGACTTTTAATAGTGTTGACAGCAATGTTTAAATCTGATTCAATTAAAATACCTCTTTCTCCATAATCTAACATAAATGGTACACAAGAAATAGATGTTACTATAGGAATAGTACCAAAAAACATAGCTTCAGCGACTGCTTTAGGCCAGCCTTCAGATTTTGAAGGCAATATTAAAAAATGTGCTCTTTTTAGGGCTTCTTTAACAACTCTTTTTTCTTTATTCCCATAAAGTCTAACAACTTCTTTCAATTTATTAATATCTATATAATTCTGCAATGCTTCTTTTAAAATACCTTCACCGTATAAATTCAAAGATACTTTTCTGCCTTGCTTATGCAAAGATTCTATAATTTTAATAGCCTGCATCGGTCTTTTTCCTTCTACAAGACTACCAATGAAAAGAAATTCTAAACTTTTGGAATAATCACGAATTTTAGGAACCTCTATTTCGCTTTTACTATAAGTCGCTGTAAAAAACGATTTTATATTTTGTGTTTTATTTTGCCAATCTCCGTAGACTAAAGCTGTCATGTTTTTAGTAAAAAAAGTATTGGTAAGCATCCATTTTTGAAACCTATAGCTTAAAGGTTGTTTGGCTCTAGAATCCCAATTACCAGCATATTTAGCCGTTTTTATTTTATTTGGGAAGAAAATTTGAACTAAACATCCAAGTAATCCTATATTTCCTGGGCAACGTAAATGTATATGATCTGCTTTACGGCAAGCTTGAAAAATAGTCATGAAAATAAAAGGTATTCTAATAAGGGAAATAAATGCCTTTTTTATACTAGTAAACTGGATGGATGGAATCTTTTTAAAACTAAAATTAGAATGTTTATAATCTAAGTCAATAGCATTTTTATTTTCTAAAACGATAGGTGCTACAATTTGTACTTCATCAACATGTTTTAACCATAGGTTCATTTCACGTACATAGGGTCCATAAGCAGAAATAATTTTACCATCTAATTTATGTTGAACATGAGTGATAATTAAAAATTTCATTTTTTAATATCTAAATATTTACACCAACTATGCCTAAGATTCTATTCATATAATTTTTAGGATGTAAATAGTTACTACTCCATTTAAAATTATTTTCCCCCATTTCTAAGTACTTTTTATCTTTCAAAAGACAAGCTATTTTTTCTGGGAGTTCTTCATACGAAGAACGTGATGATAGCCTTTCATAGTTAACATGCTCTTTAAAATTCTCAATACAAATATTCAACGGTGTTGAAACTACGGCTCTTCCATACAACAAATATTCACCTATTTTCCAACCTGGTGTATTTTTCAAACCATCATCAGCAACACCTATATTATACCTAGATAATTCTTTAAGATACTTTTTTTTATCTGATTTACCTGGAGAAAGTAATAAATCTGGCGCCATTTTACTCGATAGCTCATCACTATAAAGACCTACTGAGGCATTTTTAAACTCTTTCTTTATAATTCTACAAGCATTTATTCTAAACTCATTTTGCACCGCCCTTCTCTCCTTCTCTTCTTCATCTGGGTTATTATCTGGATTCCATAACCTAGTATAGTACAATATATTACCTCCATAATCCGAAACATTTTTTGGATATCTTCTAATATCTAATATACCGTGTCCAGAATTAGTAAATAATCCTAATATATCTAAAGCTCTAACGACTTCTGTTTTATTAAACTTATGAAACAATAAATCCTTATTAAGTTTAAATAAAAGAAGATAACTTTTATAAGCCATAGGAACATTGAAGTTTAAAGGATATACATTATTAGTCCTATCTGTTTCAAGTAAAGAGCGTTTAAAATAAAAATCGTAGTTGCTTGGCAATCCAATAAACTTAGTATCATCTGAGTAATCAAACAAAATTGATTTGTTACTTATCGTTAACAAAGCTGTATTATGGCTCACCTTTGAGTTACGCACAATATTTAAATCTAGTTTATTGGCTTTGGAATAATAAAAACAAGAATAAACCAAGTGTGTTAAATGATGCGTCCATATCGATAACTCCAATTTCATATAATTTACTTTTAAATAAAGTCCCTTTTTTTATATTTAGATTTTTGTCAATTCTATTTTAAATAGAAAACTAAATTTTCATCTTTTTTAGTCATACGGAAATTAAACTTCGAAATTGCACTAAAAAAAGATTTAGAAGCGCCTTCTCGCAAACCATCATGTAACTCGATGATCAAAACCTTTGTCCTTTGCATCCAATACTCGTAATCCTCTTCAAATAACTCTTTTTCCGATCCTTCAATATCAATTTTAAGAATATCAATTTGCTTAATATCATAATCGTCCATAATATTCTTGATAGATATTGCTGGAATAGTATCTTCATTTTTATAATCTACTTCTTCAACCGTGAAATCCCAATTAGCAGAGTTACTTTTAATTTTAAGATTTGTAGATTTATTCCAAATACCGCTATTAATACAAAAAACATTATTATAATTTTTAGTGTTTTTTTCTAACAATTCAAAATTTGATTGCTCTGGTTCTATGGCTATTATCTTGGCATCGGGAAATTTATTTTTAAAAAAAACAGATGATAAACCGATATTAGCCCCACAATCTATAATTATTTTGGGGTCGATGTAATAATTTAAATTATAACTTTTAGCAAGAAAAACTTGATAGAACACCCCAATATCACTTGTATTGTTTCTTAATAAAACAGGAGAATTATGTTTAGGTAAAGTAATATTGAAAAATTTTAAAGATTTAATATTTCTTTTAAATAAAAGCATCATTCCTTGAACTCCTAAAGCTTTATAATGGGTAATTATTTTAAATGGAAGATTCAATATTTTTAACATTATACTCTGTTTTATAAACCGGATAACACTTGATTACTCAAAATGTTTACAATTCATGAATAGTTTAATTAAGCTTTAATATTAGGTTTGCTAAATATAAGAGAAAACCATCCAATTATACGACCTAGGCTTTCACTTAATGCTGATTTTTTCTGATTTGTATTAACAATATTACTTAATCGAACAACTGTTAACAAAAAAGCAGTCGCATGCCATTTAATTCTTGCTTTAAATACTGGATTTGGATATTTTACTCTCCAAATATACCAACCATTTCTAATCACCATTTTTCCATATTTAAATTTATTTGGCCGTCCTGAATCATCATGATAATGGTATAATTGCGCTGAAGTATTTACATATAGCTTACCAATTTTGGCAAGACGCAAACTAAAATCAGCATCTTCATAAAGTCCATAACCTTCAAAGTATGTTGAAAAGGATAGATTACTAAATACTTCTTTTTTATAACTAGAAACGCCTCCCATGATCTGTTCAACTTGATAAATTTCTCTTGAAGGTGGTAAAAATCCAATTGACCTTCCATGAGAAAAAGTTGGTAAAAAACCTGGAGCTGCATCAGGTTGTAAACCAAATTTATATCTTAATTTAAAACGGGAAGGTTCGTTACGCATCCATCCATCATAATAAAATTTATTAGGATTTATTGTTTCTGATGCTTTTTCCCAAACTACTTCATTAATAATATACCCGCCAACTGCTAAAGCATCTGTGCATAGGCTATAGGTTTTTATTAAATTTTCAAAGTAATCTGGTGTTAAGATAATATCATCATCTAAAAAACATATAATTTCTGACTCATCTGAAACTAAATTAATGCCATAATTACGCTGCTTGGTTAATCCTCTATTCTTTTCATCAACTTTATGGTACTTTAAATTTTCAAACTTATTGATCTCTAATGCTTGTTTTGTTTTATCATTTAAAGAACCATCGATAATTAATATTTCATTGGGATATAAAGTTTGTTCCTTTATCGAAAATAACAATTTCAATAGAGGTTCATCTCGCATGTAAGTACATATAATTAATGTAAACTTCATTTCTCCATTTCTTTTAATTTATTAGCCCAAATCTCACTTACACGCCATTGTTTTTTATACCTAGAGAGGTACTTAATGGGGTTTTTAATATTTTGACTTTTATAAAATTGTAAAAACAAAGTTGTTTTATAACCTAACAATTGCCATTTGGTAGTATTTTCCAGCTTGTTCAACATAACTGTAGGCGATGGCTTTGGTTGTAAAACATCATTATTCCATGGATAATTAATCTTTGATCTGAACCCTCCAATAGGTGCTTTTATGTGAATTATTTCTGGTTCTGGTAAATATATAACGTCTGTACCTTTATTTCTTAGTTGCATACCAAAATCTATGTCTTCTCCAAAACCAAATTCATATTTCATATCAAATAACATATCCTTTAAGCAACTTCTTTTCACAAAACTACACCCAGATCCAAAAGCGATCCACTGCATCGTTTTATCAAGTTTTTTAATATCATTTTCTCTCAAACAACTTAAAGTAACCGCTTGGAACCGCAACCGATTCATAGTTTTTAAAGTGGTCTCAATAAAGCTTGGTTTTACTCTAATATCATCATCTGCAAAAAACACATAATCTGAACTTACATGCTCCAATGCTAAGTTTCTTGCATTACAAGCTCCAGTTTGATGAATAAATTTGTGGATTATTTTAAATGCCCACGTTTTATTGGAAATAAAACCTAAATCAGATTTACTATTTGTGTCTCCGTTTTGTTCTACAATAATAACTTGATTTGGTATTTGTGATTGATTTGATAAATCCGTTAAAAAATTATAAACATGTTCTTTTCTGCCTAGTGTTGGAATAATTATATCTACTGTAGAATTAACACTAATTAGCTCTTCTTTGATCAGTTCTAAATCAAAATTTAAAGAAGGGTTTATTTTTTTAATAAAAATGGTTCTTAAAAATGGTAACAAAGGGATTCTCCGTTCATTTATAATAAAATTAATCAATAACAAAAAACTCCAAACACCTTTATAATGAAATTTAACAAATTTGAATAATTGATATATTGAAGCCTTTTCTTCGTTATTTGAACTAATATCGTTGATAAGTCTTGGCTCAGAATAACAAAATAATCCTTTAGATATCCCTATCTTGGCTATTGAATTTAAAACAAAATCAAAAGACTCATTTAGGTTTATTTGTTTTTTAAATTTCAAAAGTTGAGATGCATGAATAGCTCCAATCTGGCTACTCATAAACCATGTTGGATATTTAACTTTCTTACCTACTTTTAAAAAAGGAGCGCCATCAACATAGCCTATTTGTTTAGGCAGATATTGATTTTGACTATAAGACAGCATCATATTTTTAAGATAAAAAGACTCTTTTAATCCTTCAATATTAAAAGATGACTCTAATGAGTCCTGACACCAAACTAACAAACGCTCTTTATATTTATTTGCCATATAAAATAAAGCATCTATTGGTTTCTTCATAGTATTATCAATCAATCGATTATTCTCTAAATCAATGACTCTTATAACGGCTCCATTTTTATGTATTAATAAAATCATTTACTCAAAATAGATTTATAATACTTAATATTAATATCTGCATTTTTATCTATGTCGAAAAGTGTTTCTACTTTCTTTCTTGCGGCTTTACCTATTTGATTGCACAAGTTTTCATCACTTAACAATTCAAGCAATCTTTTAGCATATATTTCTGTCTTAGAAGGGTGTACTAGATAACCGTTAATACCATCATCAATAAGTTCTTGTGCCCACCCAATACTTGTGTTAACTACTGGTTTTTGCATCGCCATAGATTCTATCGTTACCATACCTAAAGTTTCTGCGAAAGATGGGTAAGTACAAACGTGTGCTTTTTTTATTTGTTCTTTAACTTCAGAATAAGGAATTTTTCCTAAATAATGAACCTGTTTCTTTGCTTCTTCAGAAAAAATTTGGGCCATTAGTTTATAAGTAGATTTTTCTCCTGTTTTAATATCTGAAGCATCATTTCCTATAAGAATTAATTTTGTTTTTGGGTTTTGCTTAACTACTTTATTAAATATCTCTGCTAATTCTAAAACTCCTTTTTTTCTTATGATAGTGCCTATATATAATATAGTGTCTCTCTCGTAACCTTTAAGGGCATTATTTTCGAAATTTTCTAATTGTAAACCATAATGAATGGTTTTAATTTTATTCTCATCTAAACTAAATATTTTTTTAGTTTCTATACCAGCATAAGTAGTTGGAGCAATAAAAGCTGACGCTCTCTTTAAAGCTATCTTTTCAAACATAAAGTTCTTAAACTTTTGTTTTCTATTTTCTAATCTACAAAAATAGGCATCACTCCCATGAAACCGAATAACCAAAAGTGCTTTTAAATTCATAAAAGCTGTTATCCCAGTCCAATCTGGAGCTTCTAAAATATCTATCCCTTTTTTTACTACTATTTTATTTACATAATTTTGAATATACTTTCTGTAATAATACCAGGTAAACAATTTATAAGTTTTTTTCTTAATAAGGTGAATCTCTACACCTTCATCATCAATGATTTTATTTTCATTTTGGTGATATACAAATACTGTAACTTCAATATCTTTTTTCACCAAAGCAATTGCCAAGTTTTTTATACTGGTGGCAATCCCTGCTGCATGTTTTACTTTAGGATGTGGATATTCTGATGTTATAAATCCTATTTTCATTTTATCTAATTAGTTACGCTTATCAAAAATCATATTATTTATATAATCAGCTACTTTATTGGAAAATATATTTGCTCCTTCTAAATTTAAATGCGATTTATCATAAAACTTAGTTTTATCGTAAGTTAAGGTGTCTTTAAAAAAGTTAATATATCTAATTTTATTTTTTAATGCTATTTCAGATAAAACACTATCTACATAATCACTTCGTTTTTTTCTATAATTATTGGCTTTATAATATTTAGGTGATCTTATAAAACAAACTTGAATTTTATTCTTTTTACAAAATAAAATGATGCCGTTTAATTCTTCTATGCCTTTTTTATAAATATTTTGGAAGTCCATTTTATCTTTATTTAGCAAACGTTTACTAAATATGGCCCAATTATTTTCATCCCATAATTTATCATGTGGTTTGAAGCCTTTATAAATATGACCACAATCGTTAGTGTTTCCTATAGCCTTTAGCTTATTAAAAACTTGCATCTCATACCCTCTGTATTTATACATTGGTATTAGCTTTTCATAATAATAATCTTCATCAACATATTTCGCTACATTTTGGTATTCTTTCTTACTAGTGTAAGGTAAGTATTGAAACTTCTCAAATAAACTATTTGAGGTTCCTAAAATATTATTGTCTACATCTATTATTAATAATTTCGGCAGTTTATTATTATTATTAATGTAAGATTGCCATCTAATTTTTAAAATATTTAGAGGCGTGCCACTTACTCCTAAATTATAAGTTGAATGTTTTGTTAAATCCTCAATAATCCCGGGGTTATAATGCGCCTCTGCTTTTGAATTCCCAATAATAACAATTTCTGAATTTATCTTACCGTTAAAGATTTTGTGCCAAACATTATCACAAATGGCATCATTATCCAAAGCTATATCCAAAGTAAATTGAATTGAATATAATATTAAATACAGTAATAAAAAGGTTTTAAATATTTTAACAAGAAACTTTCTCAAAATTGAAAATAAATAAAAGAATTAGCCATATTATTTAAGGATAAAATTATCCCCAATACTGTAATTAAATAAAAAAATGGTTTTATTATTTTGTCTTTTATTAAATGATTAGTATCAATAAACACATGTGATTTATTTCTATAAAACCAATCTATAGCAACAAAAAAAGTAAGATAAAAAAGTAAAACTTTTATACTTTGGTTACTTAATTGCAAATAGCTTAGATTAAAAAAATTTGCTTTTTTAAAAATACGACTAATATATTCAAAAGCTATAGATATATTTTCAGATCTAAAAAATATCCAAGCAAAAATAGTAAGTGCAAATGTTATTGTCATACTTAAGAAAGTATTTATAGTTTCAATAAAATTGTTTGTTGAAACCATAGTTTCATTTAAACCAGAAGATTTCAAAATAAATGAGGGTAAATAATAAACGGCATTTAAAACTCCCCAAAAAATAAATGTCCAATTAGCACCATGCCAAAATCCACTAACAATAAAAACAATAAATATATTTCTAACGACTATAATTGATTTTCTTTTTGATCCTCCTAATGGGAAATACAAATAATCTCTAAACCAATTAGATAAAGATATATGCCAACGCCTCCAAAATTCAGGAATACTTTTAGAAAAATAGGGGGTTTTAAAATTTGTCATTAAATCAACGCCAAAAATTTTAGCAATTCCAATAGCCATATCTGAATAACCTGAGAAATCTCCATATATCTGAAATGCAAAAAGTACAGCACCAATAATTAGTACACTTCCTGAATAATTTGAATAATTGGCAAAAATATCGTTAACAAAAGGAGCACAAGAATCTGCTATAACGATCTTTTTAAATAAACCCCATAATATTTGTTGAACACCTTGCTTTCCTTTTCTGTAATCAAAAACACGTAGCTTATAGAACTGTGGTAATAATTTTGAAGCTTTTTCAATTGGCCCAGCTACCAATTGCGGAAAAAAGCTAACAAAAACAGAGAAAGCAATAAAATCTTTGGTTGGCTCTAGTTTCTTTTTATAAACATCTATAGTATAGCTTAGCGTTTGAAACGTATAAAAACTGATTCCTACTGGCAATATAATTTCTAATGAGCTTACTTGTATTTCATTTCCAAAAAATGAGAATACTGTCACAAAATTATCTATAAAAAAGTTATAATACTTGAAAAATCCTAGTAACCCTAAATTGACTAATACACTTGTTATCAATAAAACTTTTCGTCTTTTTAAATGATTTTCTTTTGAAAGGCCTAATCCAATCGAAAAATCTACAATCGTACTAAAAATTATTAAAAACAAAAACCGATAATCCCACCATCCATAGAATACATAGCTAGCTACTAATAACAAAATGTTTTGATATTTGTAACTCTTTGTTGCAACAAACCAATATAATATAAAAACTATAGGCAAAAAAATTGCAAAATCGATGGAGTTAAAAAGCATTTAAAATTTCAGTAGTTATATATTTACAATCCTAATTAAAAAAGGTTATCTATGGCTTTCCATATATTTTCTGAAGCTTTGGTTGGTGTTTTTCCAGCCACAATTTTATACCACTCTAAACACTCGTCTACATTTGACAATTGACCATCTATAATTTTCTTTACTAATCCTTTTAAATCTTTCTTATCTGAACAGAAGACAGCAGCTTTATTACTCGGCATAGATCTAAAATGTACATATTTATAATTTTGTCCTATATCTCGAATTCCTTTTTTAAGTTGTGGCTGTTCATAATTATAGTATATACAAGGTTTGTTGTGTGCTACAAAATCAAATACTGTTGATGAGCATACATTAGTTACAAATTCACTATGCTCACAAACATTATACAACATTTTAAAGTCTTTTTTAGTGGGTAATACATGATTCCATTGGCTACCTACCTGACTCCAAATAGGGTCTAAAACTTCTATAATATCTTTATTTTCTTCAATAATAGCATCATATCTAGGAGTAAAATCTACAGGACATTTTCTATAAATAATACCTAAATTTTCTCCTTTGGTATTTAAATCCCTAACTGCATTAGCTAAATCTTCTAAATAATATTGATCTAATGGTGACGTCGTTTCATCATCACCAGAATAGCAGATATACTTTTTATTTATATCTAAATCGTATTCTTTAAAAAACGCTTCTCTTGTTTGTAATAATGATTTATCATAATGAGGTTCAAATTGAGGTGTTCCTGTTACAATAACTTGTTCCTCTTTAACAAATGGATAATATTGTAATACTTGTGATTTCATAAGATCACTCCAAACAAAATAATAATCGGTTTCTACCACTTGCATTGCTTTTGGGACATTATCCCAGGAATATACAAAGGCAACTGTAGGAATTCCTAAATCTTTAGCAGCTAGTAAAGCACTAATAGATTGTGTTGCACGCTGTGTTGTACAAAACACTAAATCTGGCTTATGATCTTCTAATTGCGCTTTACAATAACTATATTTTGATGTAGAACGCTCTAACTTATTTATCTTTTGTCTTAGTTTAACAACACCCTTTTCTGAAGAATACAAACCAACCAACCACTTTACATATAGGCTTTTAAAGCTGTTTTTAAGTCCTTTAAAATTAAAAGGAAACTTGTATGTTAGATAAACATTATCATTAAATTTATCTCTGGACACATTTAATTCAGCTCGCTTTCTTGCTCTAGAATAAATTGATAATAAAGAATGACTGGAATGATCTTCAATCTTAACTTCATTAAATCCTAAGTTTTCTTTAAGTGAAAATATAGTATTATTCCAATATGTGATATCAAACCCTTTTTGTTCTCCAATACTTTTAAAATCTGTAAAAGCAAAATTTCTTAAACCAACACCATCTGGAAAAAAAACAAAAACTTTTTTTTTCATTTATAAATCAATTTTTAAATGGACACACTGCCATTAATTTAGTACACAATACATCAATCACTCCATTTTCGGGAAGTGATTTCCTATTATTAAAAAGATTCTGTAATTCTACCATGCCCATTTTTTCGTCTTTTATATAAGATTCATAAGCAGGGATTTTAACAGATTCAAAATAGTCCTGGTATTTTATATCGTCTCCAAAAATAGCTCCAGAAAACTTTTGCCATACAGCTGGAATCCCATATGCATGTGCTACAATAATTCCATGTAATGAGGATGACACTATTTTTTCACACTTTAAAAACTGATCTGTAGTTTCCTCTATATTATTTGTCATCAAGTCTATTAATAGAATGGAATCTTCATTTTTATATAAGCTTTTCATTTTCTTGTAATCACTATAGTGAGGAATAATTCCTATACTATACTCCTTCTTTATTTTAGGATTATAATGTCTTGATAATAATAAAGCTGGGTCTCCATATATTTCAGGCACATCATAACCTTGAGATATTAAATGTGCTCTAGTCTGTGGGCCTCTAACTGCTAAAAACTTAGCCTTTTTAATAGGGTATTCTTTAGAAACAATACCACTTCCCCATACAATACATTTATGATTAACATTTGTTAAAATACTACCTATAGTTACATAAATTGGGCTAAATAGGTCAAATATGGAAAATCGAGAAGGCTTACTCCAAACTACTTTTTTATTAGATATTTTTTCGACAAGGTATTTACCAAGAAGATCTCCATAATTTTCTTTAGACTTCCCTTGTAGTTTAATTTCATTCCACCAAAATAATCTAATCCTATTTGATGAGAACATTGTTATACTTTTTGGTTTTTTAGTTTATCGCGTTGCACCTGCTCTATAGGCAATATATCTTGATGTTTAAATTGTAAAGCTTTATAAACAGCATTTACATCTCTAGATAGTTTTCGTAATCCCATTGGTTCTAAAGAAGCTGCATGATCTGTACCTTTCCAGGTACGATCTATAGTATAATGTCTTTCTATAATATTTGCCCCTAAAGTATAGGCTGCAACATCGACTGCTATTCCTAAATGATGCCCAGAAAACCCAACATGTTTTATATCAGTTCCATATTTCTCTTTTAGTAAATTAATATCTAAAAGACATACATCTTCAAACGGAACTGGATACCCCGAAGTACAGTTATAAAGGACTAAATCTTTACTTCTATTATACTTTTTAAAGAAGCCTACTAAATCCTCAATTTCATCTTTAGTAGTCATACCTGTTGAAATATGTAATTCCCCTTTGTAGTTTTCACATAACCATTCTAACATTGCAAGATTATTATTACATGCAGAAGGGATTTTAATAAATTCAGGATTTAAAGATGCAATCTCCTTTGCTGATGTTAAATCCCAAACTGACGTAGAATAGGTTATACCGATATCTTCACAAAATAATTTTAATTCTCGATGTTGATTAACATCAAATTCTAAAAACTCTCTATGTGCTCCATAGGTTTCCCCATAAGAATTCACTGGATTTGGATGTGGTTGATTGTATTGTTCTTCTGTTAATAATTCTTTATTGTTTCGCTTTTGAAATTTTACGGCATCTACATTGCAAAATATCTTAGCAACTTTAATAAGTTCTTTTGCAATCTCCATATCTCCTTTATGATTGCATCCAATTTCGGCTATTATATAGGGTTTTTTATATTTATTCATAGGGTTTGAGACTTCTTAAAATCTTTTATTATAATTCATTATAAACTGACATGCTTCTCGAATTGCTCCTGCTCCAGAATTTTTAGAAAGCACTACATCTGCATGTTGCTTTACAATACTGGTGGCATTATTTGGTGCTAATGACCAACCTACACTACATATATTTGTGAGATCGTTAACATCATCACCTACATAGGCTATGTTACTTAAATCGATTCCTTTATCTGATACAATTTTATTCAGCAATGTATATTTATCTTTCACGCCTAAAAATACATGCTCTATTTTTAGTTTTTGCATCCGTTTAGAAACGAGTTGTGAATCTTCCGATGTCATCACCATAACTTCAACATTAAATTGCCTTAAAATTTCGAGCCCCATACCATCCCTCATATCAAAACTTTTAGTATGCTCTCCGTCTTTGGTATAGGTTATCGTTCCATCTGTAAAGACACCATCAACATCTAAAACAACATGTGTTATTTTCTTTGATTCTTTTTCTCGTTTTTGCCTTTCAATTAATAGACTTTCAATAGCAATCCAATCAGATTCTGTATCAATTTCCATTAAAGATTCGTCTGCCATCTTTACAATAGCGACGTTATCTCCTAATCTATTTTTATTCTTTTTCAAAGCTTCTTTAGAAACAACATAGACAGCTCCATTCTCTATCAACAGTCCTTCAAAATCTTGACGCCTCGGTCTTTTAAGAGGATTATAATTTATTGGTGTTCCGTTTTCCTTCCATAAAAAACGATGTGTATTTACAACCGTAAGAGTCGAATCATATTCATTACCAATTTTAGCTAAACAAGCATTGATATCATCTCTTCTTGTAAAAGGAGAGGTCGCTTGTAACAGACAAAAGATATCAAAATCATAATTTATAGATTTGCCAAATTCTAACATAGCAAATTCTGTTGATGCGGTATCGCTTGCACTTTTTTCACTTCTTAACAAAGCTTTTACCTTATCAGTCCAACTATACTCTTTTGTTATAAATTCAATAATACCTTCATCATCTGTATAAACATAAATAGCATCAAGTTCAGAAAAAATAGCTTCTCCTAAAACCCATGTAAATAATGGTCTTCCAACCATTTTACGTTTATTTTTATTTGGTATTCCTTTTGAACCTTTTCTTAATGGAATAAAACCTATTTTTTTCATTATTGCTAAATAGTTAGTTAAAAAAAGAACAATCGCTAAAATACAGATTTTTACGAACGAAAAAATAAGAAAGCAACAATAAAATGCCTAATAAAAGAATTAATCCAAAGGGTTTCCTAATTTGACCAAGTTAGTTTGATTTTTATGATTTGGCATTTTAGAAACTATGCTCTCAAAACTTTGAAGGAAATTTTCGTTTTTTTGACTTAAATAATATACTTGACTGTCATCTATATAATCCATAAACATCTCAAGACCAATTTGATGAACTAGAACTGTTGTAACTCCCATCATCTGAGCCTCAATAACACAGCCTGAATAATTAGTTATATGGAGTATTGAGTTAGAAAGAACTTTTGGTAAAGGCACCGAATATGCGTCTTGAATAATTGTATTATTACTAATCTCGTTTTTTTTAAGAAAATGATTTAATTTTTGAATGGCCGTTTTATTCCTTGGATGCAACCTTAGTACCCATTTATATTCTGATTGTTTAATTAACGAAACTAATTTATCCGTAAACAAATCCAATGGTGAGGTTTGCATACTATATAAAATAATTTTCTCTTCTTCTTTACTATTCTTATTATGTTTTAACCAATAATGAAGATATGGTTGTCCAAACACCAAAGGCTTTACATTAGTCGTGTTTTTAGACCAACTGTGAATATTTTCTTTAGATTCTTTATCCCAATTCCAAAACTCGATTGGCATAGTATTAAAGCCGTCCTTCGGTAGTTTCGTCCAATGCGAATAAGCCATATGTACATTAGTTTGTGGACCATGCTGAAAATCGACAGTTTTAATATTCATTTGATTTGCAGTAATTAAGGCAGCGTATAAATCATCCAAACCATAATATCCTAAAAACACAATTTTTTCTGAATTCGTTTTTTCATAAAAACGCTTAAAAAAAGGTTGAATAGAAACAATCTTTGCAGTCCATTTTACCAAATATTCTTTTGTTATTCGCATAGATCCAATATCAAGATCAAAAGATTTTAACGTATCTAAAAATGTATCGTAACCTTCTAAAGACACAGAATGATTTAACGGTTTCTTGTATCTTTCTAACTTTCTCAAAAGTTTATAATTGTTTAATTCTTTACTCAGATTAATGACTGCTTTTTTATTAAAAGAATTCTCATAAACCTTTTGATATTCAATCATATAAACATTATTATATAATTTATAATAATCTACAATAGAATCATAAAACCTATTGAAATACTCTCCATTCTGTTTCACTCGATGTATATGTGATCCAAAAAAAAGGATTTTCTTTTTTTTTAACTTTGAAAAAAAAATAAGCTGACTAAAAAACGCCTTAATAAACAAAAAAGGTAACCCTATTTTCCTCAACAACAAGGCCTTCCCTTTAGTCTTTTTTATTGAATCATTATGACCTAAGGATTGATTCGATTGCGTTAAAAAAGACATATAAAGTATAATCCTAATATAAGGCCAAACATCAATTCCTCCTATTTTCCATTTGTCTACTGAGAATTGCTTTTCTATGGCTATAATATTATTTTTTATACTTTCCTGATTGGCTACATGCTTCATTTATAATTAATGTATAATTTTTATCAGATAAATTCCTAAACCTAAATTTATGTGATCTGCTTTTTTAATTTATAGAGCTTTCTTTTTATTGAAGAAACGATATTTAAGACATGGTGTCTAAAATTAATTTGCTTATTTATTCTCAATTCCCTGTACAGGTCTTTATTAGTCTGATTCATGTTTTTATCCGTTAGTAATTCACTAATAAATCGATCTCGATATTTTTTATAGACATCGAATTCAAAAACCGAATCATACGCTTCTAACTTTCCTAAAAGTTCCAATGTCAATTGCGTCCGAACACATTTTTCACATTTTGAGCAATTAATCTTTTTTGAATTTTGAGCGTCTGTACACACGTCTAAAAAATGATAAGAAGGTTCATAATCAGCAACTATTTTGGTGCGTTCAAACCTAGTGTATTGAGAAGCCGATGAATAGAAATTTGTAGACTCTGTTTCTAAAAGCTTCAATATTAAAATATCCCAACTACTATTTATGCCATAAATATTATAATAATCAAACCTAAAAGAAGATGCATAATAATATGTTCGTATCAACTTTTGTATACTAAGTACACACGACAAATGAATTAAGGTATGGAGGCTTTGAAAATTCACATCTATAACTTCCATAATATTAGATTCAATTAAAACCAAAGGCAAATTAACTTTTCGTGCATAATCTTTAACTTTTAAAAGTCTCTTATTATAAATATTATTAGCTATTTCACCTCCATATACACCATGTGATCCCGCATTAAAATAAGTCAAATATTTAATCGCATAACTACTTTCAAGACCATGATGCATAGCAATTGTAGCAAACGAATCGATACCACAGGATACTCCTGTTGAAGTTATGTTTTCATTATTAAAAACGACCTCACTTAGTGAATCTGGTATAATTTCAATACTTTCATACTCTGGATATGCAAGATCTATTGCTCTTATTAAATAATTTGAAAGTCCATAATATAATTTTGAAGAAACCTTTCCTTTTAAATAGATGTTTTCTTTCTTTTTCATCGCCAAAATTAACAACCCAATTAAAGCTGCGTCTAAATTCTCTACAACTAAATAATCTTTATATTCTAAGGGAATTTTATACCATAAGATATCTTTTTTACCATCAATTTCAAAAACGGTTTGAAGAATGCAGGAATCATTTTTTATAATTATTTCTGGGAGATATATAATCATTCTAGTAAACTATTATAAGCTTTAAGTACTTGTTTATGAATATAAGTATATTCAAATTTGGGTTTAATCTTTTTTTGGTTCAATATAAAAGCACTTTTAATTAATGCTGTATTTTTTATAGATAAAGCTACTAGTTCCGAAATATGTTGAATATCATTACTCTTTTCTATCAATAACCCGTTTTTATACGGCGTAATAATTTCTTCAGTAACTCCTCCTGGGTTTGATTGTATAGGGAAAGCTCCCATAACTACAGCTTCCAACAAAGTATTAGGTAAGCCATCAGACACACTATTTCCTATGTATATTAGTGACATACCCATAAGTTTTAGAATGTCCTCATGAGATTTAAACTCTTTTCTCGGAAAAACTTGTAATGAAAACTCGGAAACAGTATTTTTTGTCTTTATATATTCAATAACATCCTCATCTGCACCAAAAATCACAATGTTATACCCTTTTAAATCTTCTTTCAACAATACTAAAGCTTTAATCACTTCTATACACCGCCCTAATTTTCCTTGATATCCTTTTACTAAAATAGTTTTTCGTTTATCAACAGGCCATAACCAATCTTTATTTAAATCGTTATATTTAAAACCGCCTCCGCCTGGAAATACTCCTAAAAAATCGCCTTTGAACCCATAATTATTTGCGATTTTATAATCTCTTAAATTATCAGTGATCAAGTAATCAATTTTAGGTAAAACACTAGTAAGATCATTTTCATAACTCGGTTTGTTTGCTTTATTGTACAAATCACTACCCCAAGAAGAATATAACCAAACTATATTTTTATGTCGTTTCATAACATCTAAAATAGGTAAACAAGAAATTTGTAAGACAAAGCTATGAACCACATCTGGCTTAATATCATGTATTACTTTTTCAAAAGTTTCTGTAACTTTATGTTCAAATAAAAAATGAAGTTTACTGTATAAAAAAGGCATATATGTTTTAAAAAAATATCTCCCTTTTAAATTTTTAAATTTTCGTTTCCAATCTACAATTTGATGTACCCAAGGTAACCGATCTGTTTTACCGCCATCTAAAATATCAAACCAATACACATCATATCCAGAATCTTTAAGTTGTTCTGTCCATCGAACAAAGTGAATAGAATTCATGGATACCAAAAGTATTTTCATGATTAAATTATAATTTAATAATTAAATGAATCCTTTGATGAATGGTATTATATTGAAATTGATAGGCTTTATTTCTCAAATTCATAATGATGTTCTCCAAAAGCAAATTATTAACATCTTCCATTTCTATAAAGCTTATTGTTTTTTTTCTTAAAAGTTTCTTAGTAGTTTCCTTTAATGATTTAAATGCTTTATGTTTTTTAATTATGATTTCAATGACTTTACCTTCTTCTGAAAGTAAAACATTATTTATAAAGGCTTTTAATTCTGCCTTTTTATTGGTTAAATTATAAGTTGTATTTATTTTTTTTAGAGCACTATAATCGGACTTATTATATGTACCCCAAGAAAATTTATTATTTGCTTTTGTCTTATTATATTTTTTCGAAAACTGTAAATATTCGTAATTTATTTGCTCTAATGAATTATGAAAAGGAGCTATATCATTTTTATTTCTATAATACTTTGGGTGCCATTGATGAAGCATTAAAACTGTATCTGAATAAAAATCAACTTTATAACCAATATTTTTCAACCTTTCATGCACATCGGTATCTTCGGCTCCCCAACCATGATAAAATTCATCATAACCATTAACAGAATTTAAAGCTTTTGTATTAAACAAAGTCATACCCGTTGCTTCTTCACTAGATTTAAAATTAATTATATAATCGTTAAAAGCCTTATCACTTTTTGATTCTGATTCATTTAAAAATCCAACTTGAAAATAACTTATTTGGGTATCGCTTTTTAAATCGTTTAGTTTATCAATGAACCCTGGGTGATATATCATATCTACGTCTCCAATAAAAATATAAGGGGTTTTACATTGCTTTAAAGCAATATTAATCGCTCGAGATTTACACCATAGCTGTTCTTGTGTATTACAGCGTATTACAGTTACTATATCATATTCTTTTATTATTTGATTTAACTTTTCTTTATAAACCTCTATACTTCCATAATCTACCAAAATAACTTCAAAGTTTTTATTTTTTTGGCTCAACAAGCTATTTAAACATTTTTTTAAAATATTTAAATCACGATTTCTATATGTCAATACAATGGTTATCAAAAAAATTAATTCTCAACTATTTTGTTGAATTTATCCTTTTTAAAAATTGATGTCTTTTTATATCTCAATGCTTTTTTTTCTATTAAATGCCATGAAAAATAACCAAAAGCTATAGAAATAATTAGAGACCAAAACATTAACTGATATACATTTAATTTATAATAATATATAAGTGTCTGCTGTATAGGAAAACTATAAATATATATACCATAAGATAAATCCCCTATTTTACCAAATGTACTAAAAAAAGTAAGTGGAGTAAATCCAATTAGTAAAATAAAAATAGGTAAAATAATATGTTTTGTATTGTTATAAAAATTAAAATATATGGAAGCCATTAAAATCAAAACAACAGTCAATAAAACCCATTTATTCTTAACCTTTTCAAAATTAAAAGCTGCTAATAAGCTACCACAAACAAAAAAAGTTCCTAAATCTAGGATTTCATAACCTATCATTCCAAAAATAGAGGATCCAGCGAATCTGGATAGAAAAAAGTTATAAATTATAATCAAAGTCATTAAACAAATTAAAAGCAATATTCTAATTACTTTTTTATTGTTTCTAAAAAAATAAAGCAACGATAACGCTACATATAAAGAAAACTCATAACGTATTGTCCACAATGATCTATTAATGGAGTGATATGGATTATTATCAAATATCCCTTTTATTACCGCTTGAAAATTGTATAAAGATAAATTATTAGGAAAATAAGTATAAACTTCTTTGTTTTTATAAAATGGAATAACTCCTTCATACACAAATTGAGCGAGCAAAATTGTTATTAATAACACAATAAATAAAGCGGGAAAAAGTCTTAGAAATCGTTTTTTAAAATAATCTAAAAGCCCTTTACTACGCTGTAAGCTTTGGAAAATAAAGAAACCGCTAATAATAAAAAACCCATCTAAACCTAATCGAGCCAAAACTATTTGACCATTAGTAACTTGATAAATCCATTGGGAGCTTTCATGACCTCCTGACAACGGATAGGCATGAGATATAACAACAAATATGGCAAACAAGAACCTTAAAAAATCAAAATTGTTGTTTTTAATCATTTTTAAGACTATTATTTATAACTGTTTTTAGTTTGTAACATTAAAATTTATCTGGTTTATTAAATATGAATTTTATTAAAAAAGTATATCGCTTAATTATATACCAAAAATCAACAAAAAAGCTTTTTAACAATCTCAAAATCGACATAATAAATCCTTTTGATGAACTAATAAAGCCAACATCAGTATGCCATAACTGATAATTTCCTACTACATCATTTTTAAAACGAAAAAAGAGTTGTTTTTTATTTCTTTTAATTTGATAACAAAAAATAGAAGCTACAAAATCAATATCATATCCCGCTTTTAAAACACGTTTAGTCCATTCTTTATCTTCAAAAGTAGCAACATCTTCTCTAAATGGATACTTTTCCCAAACTTGTCTACTAAAAGCTGAACCCGAAAAAATTAACCCTGATTTATTAGGATCTATTTTTGCAGGTACTTTATTTATAAAGTTTTTGTAATCATTAGGGCTGTGTAGGCACCTTACACCTGCTAAATTCGGTTTTTCATGAAACTTCTTTTTTATCAATTTAAAAAAGTCATGACTCACGGGGTATGAATGGGCACTAAACATAACAACTATTGGAAACTTAGTTTGTTTTGCCGCAAAATTTGCACTTCCACCGTAACTAAAATTTTTAATAGTAACGAATTTAGCACCAAATTGTTTAGAAATTTCTTCACTCCTATCTGTTGACAAATTATCAATTACTATAACCTCCTGTATATCATCAATGTATCTTTCTTTTAAATTTTTCAAAAGAAAAGATAGTGCTTGATCCTGATTTTTATTTCTTATTACAACTGAAATCATACAATAATTAAGAATATGCTTACCACTATTTCTTATTTAATTTTTTTAAAAGTTTAATAGGCTTCCCTATTAATTTTGCTAATTTATATACATTAGATTTTTTAGTCTTCAAATCTGTATCACGGTACATGTTTATTAAAAAAAACAAATACTTGATTGTATTATCATAATTCTCTTTATAAAGCTCTTTATGCTTATTAAGTACATACTCCAGATTGGATATACGATGATTTTCTAAAGTATTAATCAACATTGATGCTTCAGATTTTCTATAATAAAATAAATAATCTTTAACGATTTTGTACTCCCAGCCCAACTTAGTAATAGCAATCCAAAACTCCCAATCTTCAAAACCATTTTTCATTTCTTCATCATAACCACCGACTTGCTCCCAACATTTTTTTCTAAATAGTGAAGTCGCTATTAAACTATTTTCAAAAAGTAAATTTTTAATAGTACTTCCTTTGGGTTTTAATTTGTAAACAATATTTTCTATGTCTCCTTTAAAAAATTTGCTGTAGCAAGAAACTATTGCTAATGAATCATCTTTTTGTAACACAGGAACTAGTTTTGATAAGAAAGACTTATCAATGACGTCATCTGAATCCAAAGGTAAAATATACGCTCCTCTGGACATTGAAACACCTTTATTTCTTGCACTAGACAACCCTCCGTTTTGTTTTTCTATATACCTGAATCTGTTATCCTTATCACACCATTTAGAAGCTACTTCTTCAGTATTATCAGGACTTCCATCATTAACAATGATACATTCCCAATTTGTATACGTTTGATCTAATACCGATTGAAGCGATACACTTAAAAAATGTGCTTGGTTGTAACAAGGAACTATGATAGAAACTAAAATATTCATAGCATTTTTATTCTTTATTAGAAATTATTCCTTTGAGTACTCTTAAAGGTTTTAATAATAAATTACCTATTTTATAGTCTAATGAATCTTTCGTCTTAATTTTATCTGCTCTTAAGACACTATTATCTCTTAATAATTGTGTAATACAAAATTCGTAATGATTTAAAAAAAGCTCTTTATGCTTGTCGAATATATAACGTCTCAATTTAAAATCATAACGTTTTAATGCATTGGCATCCCTTGAGTTATTTTTAATTCTATAAATAAATAATGGTTCTTTAATAACGTGTGATTCCCAATTATTTTTTAAAATTGAAATCCAAAATTCCCAATCTTCGTAACCACTGGTCATTTGTTCATCATAACCTCCTGCTTTTTCCCAACACTCTTTTCTAAACATAGAATTAGCAGACAAATTGTTTCTTATCAAAAAGTTCTTTATACTACCCCCTAATGGCTTCCTTATTTCTGATTTTAATTTATTATTTTTTAAAGTTTTAGCATAACATCCAACGGCTGCTATTTTTGAATTATTATTTAAAACATCAACAGCCTTTTCTATGAATGTAAGGTCAAAATAATCATCAGCATCCAAATTCAATATAAATTCAGTTTTAGCTAAACTAACTGCTTTATTCCTAGCACTACTAACTCCTTTGTTTTTTTGAAAAATAATTTCTACCGCTTTAAAATCTATACTTTCTATAATCTGTTTAGTTTTAGCATCAGAACCATCATCTACAATTATAACTTTTTCAGGTTTTAAAGTCTGATTTAAAACGGAGTTTAATGCTTCTATAATATAAGCACCATCATTGAAACAAGGAATAATAACAGTAACATTACTTTTCACCTCCATTTATACATTTATTTTTTGCCTTTTCCAGCGTTTTTCTACTTTATAAATTCCCTTTGACAAAAACAAAAAAAAGTTGCTTATCAATAAAAACTCTATCCCAAAACTTTTATTCTTTCCTTTTATAATGGAAAATAAGTTTTTTGAAATAAATCTAGCATTTGTATTATGATTATTCTCTAAACTTCTAAAAAAAGCATTTATTAAATACTTGTAGTATGAAATAAATAAAGCATTATCTTTTAATTCAATACTTTTTTTCAGAATTTCTACAGCAGTATAACTTTGAGATTCTTTATACGATTTTATATATTTTAAATTTTCACTACTTTTAGTCTTATCATGTTGCCTATATAAAAATAGTGGGATATTTAATATTTTATAGCGATCTTTTGATAATTGAAAAAATAATCTTGAAAATAGCTCGGTCTCTTGACCTCTAGTTAAATCTTCATTAAACAATTGGTTGCTAAATAAATACTTTTTCCTAAACAAGACAGAACCCGTGATGAATTTTAATTTCCAGAATAAATAATCTTTCAATAAGTAAGATTCTTCTTTTAGTTCTACTCTAGATTTATTTTTTAAATTTTTGTCAACTATATAATGAGAAGCAATAACTAAATCTACTTTAGAAGAAAACGCTTCTATTTTAGTTTTTAAAAAGTCTTTTAACATAACATCATCATCATCAAACCAATTTACATAATCTCCTTTACTTAATTGGAATCCGTAATTACGTGAGGCATTACCTCCTTTTGCTTTTTCTTCTGGTCTTTTATGGTATTGAAAACGAGTATCTTTTTTTACATATTTATTTATTACATCCTCTGTTTGATCTACCGATCCATCATCAACAATAATACATTCCCAATTTTTATATGTTTGTAATAGAATAGAGTCAAGTGTTTTATCTATAAGGTTTCCCCTATTATAAGTGGCAATTATTATTGATATTAAAGGGTTTCTCATTAAAGAAATATTAAGGGAATAAAAATGGTAACATTTTTTTTCTAAGCCTAATTAAAGGAAAATATTTTATACTTAATGTTGAAAACAAAATTCTTGAATTATTAAAAAACAGAAAAAACCAATATGAAATATTCTTAAATAAGGAATCTTCATCTTTATATTTTATTAACCAAATCCATTTAAGTAACAAATCTATTCTTTCTAGTGAAACTTGATTTTTATTAGACCAAAAAATAAGTGATTCGTAAAGTTTTATTCTGTACTTGTAGTATAAATCTTCCTTGTTAAATACATTTGAATCATGAACTCCTCGCACTGCAACAGGAGTATCAATAACCCCTCCTATTAGACAAGATTTTAAAGCCATCTTCCAAAACAAATCAGTATCCTCTGCTACTGACAAATCTTCATTGAAATAACCAACTTTGTTAAAAATAGATTTTTTAAGTGTTAACCCATCGATATGAAAATGACCAAAACCGCCATTTAATAAAGCCTCAAAAAGTTCCTCTGGTATAACTTTTTTTCTAACTGTGGTTAACTTTAACCTATCCTTTTCTAAAATATTTGCTTCTCTATAAAAATGTACACTAATAGCATTATAAATACCATCTACGTTGCTATTAGATTTAAATAGTTCTTTGTCATTTACAAATCTATTCTCTAAGTAAAAATCATCTGCGTCAAGAAAAGCAATAAAATCTTCCGTAGCTTTTTTAATTCCTAAATTTCTACTAGCTGAACGTCCTTTATTAACATTATTTTCATGATGAAAGACTTTTAGTTTCGGGTTACCAGTTAAAAGCTTCTCTAAAATTGCTTTAGTGTTATCTGCACTTCCATCTTCAACAACTATAACTTCAGCCACATGAGATTGTTTTGAAGCTGATTGTATCGCTTTTTCTATAAAACGTTCTACATTATATGCTGGGATAATAACAGATATTGAAAATTTCATGTTTTAGATTAGTATATTAAAACCTATTGATTAGCCCTAATTTGATTAATATTTTTATTTTCCTTGATTTTCTTAAAGTCCTCAAAGTTCTTTCTAATTTATACTTATATTTTAAATCATTCATTAAAATAGTGTATTCATTATTTAAAACTTCCTCTCTTTCTTCTTTTATTAAATTAATATTTTCTGGTAAAGAGCTTATTCCGTCCTTATAAAAATTTGTGTAAACCTCATCAATATATTCATAAGTCGCATTATGCTTAATCAGCACTTCAATTAAGAATTTCCAATCTGAAACAATTTTTAAATGCTCATCATAATATCCGAATTCCTCAAATAATCGTTTATGAATAAATGTTGATTGATGAGGAGGTAAATCGGAATGCAAAAAGTCAAATGATAATACCTTTGGTGTCCTTTTTAACTTTATGGAATTATTTTGAATTTGATTAATATTAAAATATACTATATCAGTACCTTTTAAATAAATACTTAAGTTTTTTAGAGCATATTTATCTGTAAAGTCATCTCCACTATTTAAAAAAAACAGATACTCTCCTTTGGCAACTTTAATGCCTTTATTCATAGCATTATAAATACCATTATCACGTTCACTAACCCAATAGGCTAAATAATCTTTATTAGCAACTATTTGTTCTTTACTCCCATCATTAGAACCTCCATCAATTATAATATGTTCAAAATTAGAATACGTTTGGCTACGTACACTATTAATGGTTTTTTTCAATCCAAGTTTGTCATTATAATTTATTGTAATAATGGATATAAGCATTCTTATTTTTTTAAAAACTTGTTAGTATAAACTTCACGTATACCATTTTCTAATTCTATACTATATTTCCAGCCTAGGCTATTAATCAAAGATACATCTAATAGTTTTCGTGGTGTACCGTCTGGTTTATCATTATTCCAAATAATCTCTCCTTTATAATCAACTATTTTCTTGATTAATTCGGCTAAATTTTTAATAGAGATATCTGTTCCTGTTCCTATATTTACAGAAATATCTAAAGAATAATTTTGCATTAAATTAAAACTAGCAGCTGCTAAATCATCTACATGCAAGAATTCTCTTTTTGGCTCACCTGTACCCCATACTTCAACTGTAGATTTATTATTTATTTTCGCCTCATGAAATTTACGTAACAAAGCTGGTAATACATGGGAATTATTTAAATCATAATTATCATTAGGCCCATACAAATTAGTTGGCATAACAGAAATAAAATTACAGCCGTACTGCCTATTATAATTTTCGCATAATTTAATGCCTGCTATTTTGGCGATAGCATAAGGTTCATTTGTTGGCTCCAGGGATCCTGTTAACAAAGCATCTTCATTTATTGGCTGTGATGCATATTTGGGATAAATACAAGATGAAGCATAAAATAGTAATTTTTTCACTTTATGAGCGTAGCTTTGATGGATGACATTATTTTGAATCATTAGATTCTCATATAAGAATTGTCCTCTATATGTATTATTAGCTTCAATTCCCCCTACTTTTGCTGCTGCTAAAAACACATAGTCAGGTTTCTCTGACTCAAAAAACAAAGCCACTTTTTCTTGATTAGTCAAATCTAATTCTGCTGAGCTTTTCAATAAAAAATTTGTATAGCCTTTTTGTTTTAAATATCTAAGGATAGCAGATCCAACCATACCATTATGACCTGCAATATAAATTTTAGACGATAGCTCCATTTTATTTTTTTAAGTAATTACACAATCGCGAATTGCTTCTTAAAACATTATTTTTCTTTAAATAACTTTAAATCGGAAATCATCATATCCTCAACTAAAGCTTTAAGATCGTATTTTGGTGACCATTTTAATTTTTGTTTACATTTTGAAGCATCACCAACTAATAAATCTACTTCTGTTGGTCTATAATACTCAGGATCTATTTTAATTATTATTTGACCAACAGGTATTTGATAGTCTGGATTTGAACATGCTACTACTTCTCCTATCTCCTTCTCATTAATTCCACTAAACTTCAAACTGATTCCAACATGACTAAATGCCATTTTCACAAACTCACGCACAGTAGTTGTTACACCAGTGGCGATCACATAATCTTCTGCTTCATCTTGTTGCAACATTAGCCACATGGCTTCTACATAATCTTTGGCGTGACCCCAATCTCGTTTTGCATTTAAATTACCTATATATAATACATCTTGTAAACCTAATGCGATTTTAGAAGCTGCTCTTGTTATTTTACGGGTAACAAATGTTTCTCCTCGTAATGGAGACTCATGGTTAAACAATATACCATTACAAGCATATATATTATAAGCTTCTCTATAATTAACTGTAATCCAATATCCATACAACTTAGCAACTCCATAAGGGCTACGTGGATAAAACGGAGTGTTTTCGTTTTGTGGTATGGCTTGTACCAAACCATATAACTCTGAAGTTGAAGCTTGATAAATACGCGTTTTTGATGATAAACCTAATAATCGTACAGCTTCTAAGATTCTTAATGTCCCTAAACCATCGATATTAGCAGTATATTCTGGTGTATCAAAACTCACCTTTACATGAGACATAGCTCCTAAATTATAGATTTCGTCGGGTTGAACTTCTTGAATAATTCTAGTTATATTCATAGAATCACTTAAATCACCATAGTGTAATCTAAAGCGCACACCTTTTTCATGTGGATCCTGGTATAAGTGGTCAACCCTATCTGTATTTAACAACGAAGCTCGTCTCTTAATACCATGCACTTCATACCCTTTGCCAAGAAGCAATTCTGCCAAATATGCACCATCTTGCCCTGTTACTCCTGTTATTAAGGCTTTTTTCATATTCCTTTTTATTATACGTTAGTCCATCGACCTAAATTTATAAATAATTATACTCTTATTATTCATTTTGGTTTGCTTAAAACATTAACTCTCATAGATTTGCAAATAATTATTAATTAAGCAATGAACTAACTAATATTTTTAAAGAAATCTATTTTATAGCCAAAATCTTCTATAAATTTTTTGCCAAAATTCAAGATCATATCTGCACCAATCAATTATAATGTGTTCAAAATTAGTTCAGGTTTAACTTTGAACATATTGTAGGGTTCTTTGCAGGTCTGGATTATTATTGTAGTTAACTGCTATTATTCAGAATTTTCATCTTTAACTTAATCAATTATTTTCTTAATAACCTGAGAACTATTGGTGGTAATAAATTGTTTTTCAAAATAGTAAAAACACTTTTTCTTTTTTCAATTTTGGATATTTCTTCTTTTGAATAAAAACAATCTATTTTAGAAAATTCATCAACTTTGTTTTTAATTAACTTCTCATGATATTGAGAATATAATTTATTTACTTCGCTTGATAATAATATTTTATCATACCTATTATAATATTTTGATAAGATATTTGGAGTTTTATAATTATATGAACTGAAGTGATAAAAAATCAATTTAGAATTGTCCTCCATTAAATATCCTTGGTCTATCTTTTTAATATTATTTCTTTCATGCAAATTCCAAGGAGCAACATTAAAGCCTAATTCTCTTATAATTTTTACTTTATCAAAAAACAAAGGAACTAAGTTAATCCATAGCTGATCAACAAATAAACCATCACACACTTTATCAAAACCAATTTTCAATGTTCGTTCTTCCCACCAATTTAATAATTTTGATGTGTTTTTTGATTTAGGATTTAAAGCAATAAACCCCAAATTATAGATGCCAAAATTTAAAAATGTATTTTCTACTGGTTTTAAGTTATCTACTGAAACAGGTTTTAAAATATGAGGTGTTAACAGTATATCATTAACTTTTAAAAACTCTTCTATTGAATAAAAATCATTAAAAATTTGAATATCGGGATCAAAATAAATAATACTTTCTAAATCATCATACTTCTCAATAAAGTATTTAAAAAATGAAGGTTTTATTGAAGTATTCAATTCTACAATATGGTACTTCTTAATTATTTCTTCAAAACAATAAATATTTATTTTAGCTACAGGAATGATCTCGATATTTTCAAAAAAAGTATAATCAATTGCATCTGAAAATTCATCACATAAACCAATCACAAACTTATAATTTGGATCTTTTTGTAATAATGAATCTCCCAAGACTTTAGCTTGTGCCAAATAATTATTCGAACAAATAGTAAATGCTATTTTCATCTATTGATATTAATTTTATAGTTTTATAAAAAAAACCAAACATTTATTCTAAATATCTTCCACATTAATTTTCTCAACAAAACCCTTTTTAACTAAATAAGATTTTTTATTTAAAGAATAAATTTTATTGTTTGTTTCTTTCAATTTTTTAAGCATAAATGGTAAAGCATCATCTATCTTTACCCCATCAGTTTCTATTATGCTAAAATGCTTGTTATGTTTTTTTCTTAAATTATACGTCCAGTCTCTGGTGTTAAAATTTAGCTTATTCAATTCTTCTTCAAAAAAATAATCAGGGGAATCAAAATCTACTCCAGCCAACAGAATAATTTTGTTTGGAAAACAAATTGAAATATAATTTAAAACGCTAGAAAAACTACCTTTAAAATGATATAATGGGTCTTTTAAAGAAGATGCCCAAAAATCTTCTTTAATTTCACAGTGCTTAACTTTTATAAATTGAATTATAGATTTTTTGGGAACTAAATTGTATAATAAAAAAGGTTTAGTTTTTAAAAATTTAGCAAGGTGGAAAACATATTTATTAAACATATTTACACTAATCAATTTTAATGTATTTCTTGCTAATTTCACTAAAATCAAATTAAAAAACACTTTAAAATGATGTATAGTTTTTATAAAAATATAAACAAAGTATTCTTTATAGAGTTGATCTTTATATAACTCAGAAATAATAAAAGTTGTTTTATTTTTCTTTCTTCTAAATAATTTAAAAATATGTTTCAGCATTAAAATCGATGATTCATCATGAACATCCTCAAAATAAATATGTGTTGGCTTTATTCCTGCTTTTTCATAAAAAGCTGAAAACTTATTGATTGCCAACTTTATGAAACATTCATCAAGTATTTGTTTATCTTCAAGTGAAAAGTCTAAAATACTCTTCCCTGAACCTAGTACCAAAATATATTCTTTTTTTGGCATTAAACCTGTTTTTTCATGGCAATTAGACCTTCATCGACATTCTTTAGAGATAATAAGTAAAGTTCCTTTTGCTTTTTTTCAATATAGGAAATTCTACTATCTATTTCTGAAAGTGCCTCTAAGGCTTTTGCTTTAAATTCATTCCTAAAATTAGGATTTAAAACATCAACCCCCCATTCGGGTTTATCAATATCATCTAAAAACCATTTCATTTTGTTATGAGATATTATTGATAATATAGGTGTTTTACAACCAAAAGGAATCATTTGTGCATGCCCTCTCATTCCTATTACAAGTTTTGGTTTTATATATTCCTCTACAATTCTTTTTGGATGCGAATCATTTAATCTAACTAATTCATATTTTACGTCATGACTTTGCAGAAATGGAATTATGGATTCATCTGAATACATATGGCTGTAAAATTTCAATGGAATTAATTCTGAAAGTTCCTTTAAAACAATTGATATATCGGTTAAAATGTTTCCTATCTTTTTACCAAATCTCAAATGTGAACGATCAAATGCAACATTGAAAGCCACAAAATTTTCCTTTTCTTTACTAAAATCAATTTGATTTGAATAAAGTTCAGATAAAAAGGTGGTCATGCAAGGTTGAAATCTCAGTTTAGTATGTAAATAATCTGGTAAATATTTTTTGATAGCTTCTATACTTCCTGTGTTTCTTAAACCAAGATAGACAGCCTTTTCTGTAAAAGCCTTTATATTTTCTTTGAAAAATGGCTCAAATTCTTCTTGATCTCTAAATCTATTATATCCTACCGCATAAAATACAATAGGGACTTTTATTTTAGATAACATTTCTATTGAACATGGCCATTGCCAACCACTAATATTATTTGCATTAGTATCTTTTAAAAATAGTCCTCCTCCTCCTATAATTAGGCCTTTAGATTTATTTATTTTTTCAACTAATTTTAAATTAACTATTGGATAAACTTGCTGGTTATTCCAGCTCAATGAATTATCAACTTCACACCAAGTATCTTGTAGAGCTAAAGGAAGTAAAGTATCTCCTGCATTTACATAATTAAAAGCCGAAACATGAAATAGCGACTTGCTATATTTTTTAGAATCAATAAGTTTTATTTGAGGCAAAACATTAATAGAATTATTATTCTTTAATATTTTTTTTAGATTTTTTTTAATGATCGCATTCTTTTTATTACTTAAAACAAAACCTTTTAACTTTCTTTTATATTTGCGAAGAGTATTATTTTTTGTATTGTCTTCATATTTATTTTTTTTCGCTTTTCTTACTATTTCTAAGACCCTTTCTTTTTCTTTATTATCAGAACTATTTTTTCCCTCAACTCCTTTAGATGCTATAACTGAAACGAATCCTCTGCTCATAAAAACCTCATTTACAGAAAACCCCTCGCTTTCTAAAAGCCTTGACAAACTTCTATTAGAAAATGTGTTAACATGTACATCCCAAAAAAAAGTATCTAAATCATTAGTATATATATTATCTATTGTTGGGCATTCAATATAAATACACCCATTACTTTTTAATCTTTGATACATGTTTTTCACAAATTGGCGAGGATCTAAGACATGTTCTATCACATGAAAATTACATATAAAATCGTACATTTTTGAATCATTAAAATCATCAAAAAGCAACGTTTCTACATCTATATCATATCTTTTAAGAGCACTATTTACAAATACGGAATCTGGTTCTATACCTTTAACATTATGTCCTCTACTCCTAAGTAACCAAGAAAAACTTCCGGTTCCACATCCAATTTCCAAACAAGTTTTAGGAGATGAAAAAAAAACTGGAAGCTTTTGTTCAAGAAGATGTAATCGTTCTAATGCCCAGGTTTCTGTTTGCCTAAACTTTTTTAAATCTGGTTCACTAGATTTCCTTGCCTCTTTAGAAAAAACTCCTTCTAAGTATAATCGATTTATTTCTTCATTGGAAATACGAGGATAAGTATATATAAACCCACAGTTATCACAAACATAATTTTCAAGATATTTATTACCTCTTGAATTTGTATAAAGTAACTCATTTATTTGTGATTGACATAAAGGACACTTATTCATTATTTATAGAAAATTTAGAGTTTAATAAAATTGGAACAGATGTTGTTAAAGGTGAATTATTAACAAAAAACTTAAAACAATTTTCCTTTTTGTATAACGTTTTTCCAATGTTAAAATGCTCAGGACCGCCTAAAGTTTCTATAATCGTAATACCTGAATAAAATTTGCCATTAGTAAAGGAGCAGGGAATTTTACATTTTACTGAAATATCACCTCCATGGTTTGAACTAGTTCCTAAATTGACCAAAGAAGATGTTAAAGCAACATGGATCATTTGCTCATCTGTTATTGGTAAATGAACAGAAAATGATTTTATCTCTAAGGGACATTTAAATGAAAAAGCAACTTCTATGCTTTCCTCTTTCTTTAAATTTAGTGAAACACCATCTTTATTAACTTCAAATCCATTAACTTTGAAATTATTAATCTCAATTCCGTACGGATTTATTTCATTGGACTTATAATTATCTTCAAAAAGTTTATAATACCCTTCCACAAGTTCTCCTACGTTATCTGTTAACAACTTTTTCTTACCGTTCTCAATCAATAATCCCTTTGTACAAATTCGAGCTATTTGGGGCATAGAATGAGAGACAAATATTACAGCACAATTATTCAGCATCTCAGAAATTCTATTCATACATTTTATTCTAAAACCGACATCTCCCACAGCTAATACCTCATCAATAATAAGAACATCTGGTTCCATTTGAGCTGCTACAGCAAAACCCAAACGTACTTTCATACCAGAACTGTAATTTTGTACTGGCATATCAATAAATTCTTCTAATTCTGCAAAATTGATGATTTCGTTTAGCTTTGTATCTATTTCTTTTCGACTAAACCCTAATATAGCCCCATTGTTATATATATTTTCTCTACCGGATAATATAGGATTAAAGCCTGCACCCAACTCTATAAGAGCCCCAACGCGTCCTTTTATTGTTATTGTTCCTGCATCTGGACTAATTAAACCATTCAAAATTTTTAACAATGTAGATTTTCCAGCACCATTGTTTCCTACGAGACCCAAACAATCACCACGGCGTAACTCGAAATTAATATCTTTAACGGCCCAAAATTCTTTTGGTCGTAATGATCTTTCCTTCTTATTCCCTTTTACATTACTTAATAAATCTTTAACACCATACCATAAACTAGTTTTAAAATCTTTACAGAATTTTTTACTTACTCCTTCTAACGTTACTAAAACTTCTCTACCTTCCATATTTAAGCACTTAAACGTTCTACAATAATAGGGATGGAAATACGATAAAAAATTAGCCCAATTAGTAAAAATGGAATACTACATGCTAAGACTATGAAAAAATAAGATAGATAACCAGAATTTACACCAACTATCAAATCTCTAGTAGTTAAAATCATGGGAGTTATTGGATTCCAAGTCATAAAAATATTCATAAGCCCTTTTTGAGGTATAGCATAAACAACTGGAGTTATATACATTAAAAATTGCATTCCAAAAGAAATAAGCCTTTTTACATCTGTATACAATAGGCCTATTGGAGCAATAAGCACCCCTATAGTAATACCAAACAAAATTGCTCCAAAAATTGCAAATGGTAGTAACAATAAACTCCAATTAAAACCAACTCCATAAAAGATAACAAATAACAAGAGAAGTAAAATTTTAATGGCACTATTAAATAACAATTTATAAATACCAGAAATGATTAAGGCTTCTTTTGGGAAATTAATTTTTGTCATAATACCTCTTGCTGCATTAGTACTTTGTAAGGGCGTATTTATTGCTGATACAATTATGGACCAAATTAATGTTCCTGTGAATGCATAGAGTGGATAAGGAATTCCCGTTTCTGAAAGTTTTACTGTACCTGTACTATTTAAAAAAACCCAAACAAATGCAGTTGCTAAGGGGGGTATAAAAGCCCATAAAATCCCTAAATAAGACTGCCTGTACTGTGCCTTTATGTCTCGTTCTGCGAATTGGCGTGCCAAAAATCTAGAACTATAAATATCTATCAAACTATTCCTTAAGAGTTTTAATGCACTTAAGTTATTTCCTTTTTTATATATTTTAGATTCCAATATTTATAACTTTTTTTTAAAAATTATTTAAAAAATGACTTTATTACAGTTTTGATCTTTTTCTCCTTTTCTTCGTTATCATGGTAACCATTGGCATAACTTCCATAACCATAACCATAGCCATAACCATAACCATAGCCGTAACCGTATTTACCCTTTTGATTATAGCCATTATAAAGAAAACTTAGGTTCTGTATTTCTCCTTTACTGTACTTATCATTTATAAGATTAATCATACCTTTTTTGGTATAATCTTGCCTAATAACATAAATAGAAGCATCAGCATATTCTATAAGTTCTAAAGCATCAGCAACTAAACCTATAGGAGGCGTATCTAAAACAATATAATCATAGTTTTCTTTTAGCTTTTCCATCAGTGAATCCATAGTTTCAGATATAAGTAACTCTGACGGGTTTGGAGGAATAGGTCCAGATGTAATCACATCTAAATTGGACACCTTAGTATGCTGTAAAACCTCATCAAATGTCTTTTGTCCAATCAAATAATTAACTGCTCCAATATCATTCTCAATTTCAAAATCTCCAAATATCTTCGGTTTTCTTAAATCTAAACCTACTAATACCGTTTTTTTTCCACTCATAGCAAACACAGTGGCAATATTTATTGAACAAAATGTTTTCCCTTCTCCGCTAACAGAAGAAGTAACTACCACAGTCTTTGTCCCTTGTAAATTATGTTTTTTATACATGTACTGCAAACTAGACCGTATTGCTCTAAAAGCTTCTGCAATAGTCGATTTTGGCTTTAAATGAACCACTAAATTATTTTCTAAATTATTTTTTCCTACAACACCTAACAAAGGAATCTTAGACAGATTTTCCAAAGTTTGAGGAGTATGTATTTTAGTATCGAAAAAAGTTAATAAAAATGCGAGTAATAAAGGAGGTAATAGCCCTCCAATAATTGCAAATAAATAGCGAGAACTTAATTTTAAATCTATAGGTCTTGCACCTGTATCTTTTGCTTTATCAATTATCAATATATCAGAAACACTTGCAGATTTAATGATATCGGCTTCACCTCGTTTAGCTAAAAACATATTATATGTTCGCTCGCTTAATGAATATTGCCTTTGTATATCAAACAATTCTTGTTGTGCTTTAGGCAATTTTCTTATTTTTGATTCTTCTTGAGCAATTTTTACATCTATAGATTGCGATTCTCTTTTTATCTCATTGGTTGCTGAGCTAATATTTTCTAAAAGCACCGCTTTTAAACCATCTATTTCCCTATCAAGGTCAGCAAAAATAGTGGCATCTTTTCTAACCGTTGAACTATATTTTGATTTCTGTACTGATAAGCTATTAATCTTACTTATGTTAGAAACTATATTAGAGTCTTCAAGACCAGCAATCGCTGGAGCTGGCACTTCTGTAAACGTATCACTAGTTTCAAGGTAAGTTTTTAAACTAGCATAGTAGGCAATTTTTCTTTTATTATTATCTTTTTCTAACTCCAATGAAGTTAATTTATTATTTATAGCAATACTTTCATCATTTAAATTAAATATCTTATTCCTTTGTTTATAATCATTTAAAGAATCGGCATTTGAAGTTAATTGTGATTTAACTCTGTCTAATTGCCCATCAATAAACTCTATTGTATTTGTTACAAATTGATTTTTTCTGTTAAGTTGGTCTTCACTTAAAACTTTTACAGTTTCATTTAAATAATCAACAATTTTAGCTTTATTAACATCTACAATACTTAAATTTAATATAGGAGAGTTTTTTGGATTATCTATGGACAATTTTCTTCTATAATTGCTCACTACTCCATCAAAATTATTAAACTTTAAATAGTATTCTTCATTCAATGTGGTTTTACGACCTTCT
This sequence comes from Flavivirga abyssicola, assembly GCF_030540775.2. Lineage (GTDB taxonomy): Bacteria > Bacteroidota > Bacteroidia > Flavobacteriales > Flavobacteriaceae > Flavivirga > Flavivirga abyssicola. Next base: position 282,287 of record NZ_CP141266.1, read on the forward strand.
TTTAAATATACAACGCCATTTAAATAAGGGAGTTGTATAGTATCGCCTAAATTAAATTCCTTTCTAATTTCTCCTAAAGGGATATCTAAGTCAACTTTACTTTTATCAGTAAAATTCTGAGCCTGAACTAAATTAGATTCAAAATTAATATAAAGTTCATACTTATTATTATCAAGAAACGTAACTCTTACAGGGGTGTTTAACAATTGATTTGTATTAGGTATTAAATCAATTTTAAAGGGGGCATAGGAATATATATCGTCTTTTCTAAATCTGGATTGTTTTAAGTATGTAACATAAAACTCAAGATTGTCAACAACTTTTTCATGAATAGATCGAGATCTTAGAGAATTCATGATTGTCTGTACTTTATCAGAAACACCACCCCAATTAAAGGTTAAACTGGTTGTTGATGTAAATAATGGATTGGATTCATTTTCAATTGAAATTTGAGTACCTAACCTATAGGATTGCTGTTTTCGAATATTTTGTTGATACACTATAAAAACACCAACACCAATAAACAATACAAATAACTTCCAATAACTTAAAACTCTAATTACAAAAGCTTTTATATCAAATGTTGACGTTGATGCTGACTCAGGCACATCAAATTCTTCTTCCATTTTATAGAATTTTAAAGGTTTCTAGTTAAAAAATACGTTGATACCAATACCGACAAAATAGATGCTATTGTCGTTAAATTTTGTATTGCAGTTTGCCCTGCGCCTATAGCTTTACGTTTCAATGGTTTAACTAATATAATATCATTGGGCTGTATATAATAAAATGGAGATTGCATGGCATTAATATCTGTTAAATCTATATGATGTATTTTTTGCCCATCTGGGTACTGCCTAATTACCAAAATATCTTTTCTATCACCTGTGGGAGGAATATCTCCAGCATTAGCTAAAGCCTCTATTATATTAACCCGATCTTGAAATAAGGTGTAAACTCCTGCGCTAACTTCTCCAGTAACTGTATAACGTAATCCAGATAATTTTACAGTCACAAATATTTCAGCAGTTTCTTTAAAATATTGTTTTAAAAGTTCGCTTTGAACCTTATTTTTTATTTCATCAATTGTGAAACCCAAAACATTAATTTCTCCTAAAACAGGAAATTCTATATTACCATGTAAATCAACAGTAAAACCATTAAAATATAGTGAGCCTTGTCCCTGTCCAAAATTATTCTCTCCAACAGGGTTAAATATCCCTACTAGCTCTTCATCTAAAGCTTTTACCTTTATACTCAAAATATCATTCACCTGAACTCGATAAGGTTTTGATAATTGCCGAATCATTAAAGAATCATTAGCTTTTGTTCCTTTATCTTGTAAATAGACAAGATCTTTATTGGTTATACACGAAGTACATAAAATACCAAAAACAAAAATACAACACCAAAAAAGTCGCTTCATTATATTATAAGTGGGGATATGATTTATGACAAATATAAGTTTTCGTCTTGAACAATAAAACTTATGACCGGTTTTTTGGTTTTTTATCCGTTATTTGTAAAAAAAAATCCTTTGAATTATTTAACAGTTGAAAATATATCTAAATCCTATGGAGAGCTAACGCTTTTTGAAGGCATTTCTTTTAGTGTACATAAAGATCAAAAAATTGCTTTTGTAGCGAAAAATGGAACAGGAAAAACCTCTATTCTAAATATTATTTCGGGAGATGATGAAGCCGATTCTGGTTCTGTAATCTATAGAAAAGGTATTGCTGTATCATTTCTATCACAAGATCCTAAGTTTGATAACAATTTAACTGTTGAAGAAACTATTTTCGCGAGCGATAATCCTATTTTAAAAGTCATTGCTAATTACGAAAAAGCCCTTTTAAACCCAGAAGATTCAGAAGCATATCAAATAGCTTTTGAGCAAATGGAACAACACCAAGCCTGGGATTTCGAAACACTTTACAAACAGATTCTTTTCAAATTAAAACTAGATAATTTAAGTCAAAAAGTGAGTACACTTTCTGGTGGACAAAAAAAACGGTTATCGCTTGCCAATGCGCTAATAAACAAACCAGATTTATTAATTCTTGACGAGCCAACTAATCATTTAGATTTAGAAATGATTGAATGGCTGGAAGCGTTTTTCGCTAAAGAAAATATTACGCTATTTATGGTAACGCACGATCGTTATTTTTTAGAGCGTGTTTGTAATGAAATTATCGAATTAGACGAAGGCAAACTATACAGTTATAAAGGCAATTATTCATATTATCTAGAAAAACGAGAAGCTAGAATCGAGCAAGAATCTGTTGAAGTAGGCAAAGCAAAACAACTGTTCAAAAAAGAGCTTGCTTGGATGCGTCGTCAACCTAAAGCCAGAACCACTAAATCGAAGTCGCGAATTGATGATTTCCAAGACATAAAACATCGTGCACATCAACGAAGAAACGACCATGAAGTTCAGCTCGAGCTGAACATGGAACGACTCGGTAGTAAGATTTTAGAATTTCATAAAGTATCTAAAGCATTTAAAGACAAAACGATACTTGACAAATTTGAGTATACCTTTCAAAAAGGGGAACGCGCTGGTATTATTGGAAAAAATGGCACAGGTAAAACCACATTTTTAAACATATTAACCCAAACCGCTCAACCAGACTCAGGTAAAGTTGTTAAAGGAGATACGGTTAAATTTGGATATTACACTCAAAATGGCATCACTATAAAACCTGAACAAAAAGTTATTGATGTCATTCGGGAATTTGGAGATTATATTCCTTTAAAGAAAGGCAGACAAATAAGTGCACAACAGCTTCTGGAACGTTTTTTATTCAGTAGAAAAAAGCAATATGACTTTGTTGAAAAGCTTAGTGGTGGAGAACGAAAGCGTTTGTACTTATGTACCGTTTTAATTCAGAACCCTAACTTCTTAATTCTTGACGAACCAACAAACGATCTAGATATCGTAACACTTAATGTGCTTGAAAGTTTTTTATTAGATTTTCCTGGATGCGTCATTGTTGTATCTCACGACCGTTATTTTATGGATAAGGTTATTGATCACCTGTTTGTATTTAGAGGTGAAGGTGTTATTGAAGATTTTCCTGGAAATTATACAGACTATAGAGTTTATGAAGATAGTCAACCCGTAATTTCAAATACTCAGGAAGATAAAAAAGATAAAAATGCTTGGAAGAAAAATGATTCTAATAAATTGTCTTACAACGAAGAAAAGGAACTTAAAAACATTGAAAGTAAATTAAACTCTTTGGCCTTTGATAAAAAAGAATTAGAAAACAAGTTTAATAATCCTGAACTAACACAGGACGATATCAACAAACTATCTGATGAATTACAAAAAATCATAGATACTATTGAAGCTAAAGAAGAACGTTGGTTTGAGTTGTCGTCGAAACTTGAGGAATAGTTTGGCTCTCAAAGTCACCAAAACACAAAGAATTTAAGTTTTTTTAATTTAAAGACAAACAACTGATCGTTGCAACTGTTCCACTGAAACTGAACACTACGACTGCCAACTGAACACTGAAACATGTATCAAATCATTCAATACATAAAATTTTTAGTAAAATCTACCAATCAACATGGTGTACACTCCCCTTTTGTTTATAATTTGATTACTAAGTGTTTTTATGACAAAACGAATTATGATACCTATAAGCACATATTAAACTACAGAAAAGACCTTCTAAAAAATAAAACAAGTATTGAAGTAAGTGATTTAGGAGCAGGGTCACATGTGATGAAACAAAAAGAACGTACTATTTCATCAATGGCAAAAAATGCAGGTTCAACGAATAAAAGAGCAAAACTCTTATACCGATTAGTAAATTATTTCAATCCCAAAACTATTTTAGAGCTAGGTACATCTCTTGGGATTTCAACACATGCCATGAGTTTAGCAAATCATGAATCTAAAATTACTACTATTGAAGGCTGTCCTAATATTTCAGAATTTTCAAAAGTAAATTTCAAAAAATCCAATTTAAGTAATATAGATATTAAAACTGGTGACTTTAATACTATCATAAACCAATTATTACCCAATAACTACGATCTTGTTTTTTTTGATGGGAACCACCAAAAGGAAGCGACCTTAGAGTATTTCGAAACACTTGTACAAACAGCTAATAACTACTCCATATTTATTTTTGATGATATTTATTGGTCTAAAGGCATGACCGAAGCATGGGAAAGCATTAAACAGCACCCTAAAGTATCTGTTACCATTAATACTTTTTTCTGGGGGTTTGTATTTTTCAGAAAAGAACAGGTTAAAGAGCATTTTGTTATTAGAGTTTAGTAAATTCATATCTTTTAAAAATTAAATCATTTTAAAAATCATTAATTAAAAAAAATGAACAAATTATTAACCCTGTTTTTACTTTTTAGTTTAAATGCTTTTTCTCAGTTTAAATTGATGGATAAAAAACTAGAAGAAAAATCATTTCAAAGTTTAAACAGACCATCTACAGAAAATAAACTTTCTAATTTTTTAAAACAGCGTATCCATCCTGATGAACTAATTTCATTGGATTATTCTACTAATCCCAATTTAGACAATAGCATACGAGCTCAATTTGAAGTAGATCAAATGGGAAAGCCTTGGAATTTTAGAATTTATACAGGAAAAAGAGACCTTAATAAAAAGTTAGAAAAACTTTTAAAAGAATTTTTACTAGAAGAAGTACCTAATCTTTCAGATTTACATCAAGCTAAAAATAAAATACAATTATTATCAAAAGAAGGTGATAAAAGTATCATCAATGCTAGTTCTGTTATAGTGAGTGATTACCCCCCTGTGTTTGATAATTATCAAGACAACAGCACACTATCAACTCAAAAAGAAGCTAACAAAAAAAAACTAAATGCTGATTCTAGCATATCTGATGTATTTGAACGTTTTCCCATATCTGGTGATTGTCAAAACATTGCATTTAATGACGCATATGATTGTTTTAAAACATATCTTGAGAACTTCATTATCAATAATTTAAACAATGACTTATTAAAAAAAGAAGAAATAATTGGTGAATTAAAAACGAACATTCATTTTAAAATTGACAAAAAAGGCCAATTAAAAGATTTAAAATGTTATTCATATAACGAAACTATTGAAAAAGAAATCATAAGAATACTTAATCTTTTTGCAGCAAAAATTATAAAACCTGCAAGAAGAAATGGAATAGCTTTTGAGTCTGCTGTAAACAGAATAGTTTTACTTTATATTGTTGAAGATCTTACTAAAACAAAGATCTCTAACCTTGAAAATAATCTTTTTACGAAACATTTCAGACAAGAATTATCAACTAAAAATATTAATTCAGCCAACTTAACCCCTAGAAGACCTGTAATCAAGCTGCTTTTTAGTTTTAATAAAAAAGGTAATTTATCTAATATTGAGACAAATACAAAAAATGAAAAACTAAGTAAAAGCATTATAAGAGCCTTTAAGAAATTTCCTTTGGATTTAATTAATTTAGATAAGTCTATTGATAGAATCTATTCACTTAACATTATAAGAAATGTAACGGATAAAAAACAAGTTTTATGTGATAATGAGTTCCAATGGATATCCGTAGGCAACTTTAAACAGTGTTATAAATGCAAGGATATAGATAATATAAAAGAATTTAATATTGATCAAATTCAAAATTATATAGTAAATAAATTCAATTCTAAAAACGATTCATATAAATTAACAAAAAGCAGTGGCTTACCAAAACCACCGTTTATAAATCTACAGGCATATATTTCTCAAGAGGGCACATTACAAATTAATAATATGGTTAAAACTGAAAAAATAAGCACTACAAATACCAAAGACCCTATACTTAGTCAAATTAAATCCATTATTGAGCAGATGCCAAAATATTTAAAACCGCCATTGAAAAATGGAAAACCACATCGCTTTGAAATGGGTTATATTCCTTTTGAATTAATCAAACACTAAATTTTCATGAGTCCAGGTTAAAACACAGTAAATCTATAGATTTTGCAATAGATTTTATCTGTAATAGATTTTCTATAATACATAATGCGAGCTTAAGTAATAATAATAAGTAAAATAAATGAATGCAAACTTCGTAATAGAAAAGGCTGAAACTTCAAAGAAAATGACACCAGCAAAAAAAGAAATCAGGAAAGAAAAACACTCGTAAATTTAATAGCAAAAATTTAAGAGAGAACACATAAAACTTTGTGTCTTTGCGCCTTTACAAGAAATGATTTAACTTTGAATCATGAAATGAGTAAAATAGATTTATCTCGCTAAACTAAAAATATACTTAGCGAATTACATCTGACCTCTAAAGAAATAATAACTATCAGATGAAAATCTACACCAAAACAGGAGATAAAGGCACTACGGCATTATTTGGAGGTACGCGCGTACCAAAACATCATATTCGTATTGAAAGTTACGGGACCATTGACGAACTAAACTCGCACTTAGGTTTAATTCGCGATCAGGAGATTAATCAGCACTACAAAGATTTATTAATTCATATTCAAGATAGACTTTTTACCGTAGGAGCAATTTTAGCTACCGATCCAGAAAAAGCCATTTTAAAAAACGGAAAAGAGCGCTTAAATATCCCTAAGATTTCTATTGAAAATATTGAGCGTTTAGAAAAAGAAATGGATGCTATGAATACCGAACTTCCTCCTATGACACATTTTGTACTTCCGGGCGGACATCAAACCGTGTCATTCTGTCACATAGCACGCTGTGTATGTCGCAGAGCAGAGCGCTTAGCTACATCTCTTAATGATATTGAAGAAATTGATCCTAGCGCATTAATGTACTTAAACCGCCTTTCTGACTATCTTTTTGTATTGGCACGAAAATTGTCTTACGATTTACAAGCAAATGAAATTAAGTGGGTTCCCGAAAAAGAATCTTAACATAAAAATAGCTTGCAAAATAGTAACAAAGCATTAATAATTTCGCCTGTTTAGATTAAAAAAAGATATGTTCTTTAAAATTAACGATTAAATAATTCATTTTTTTCTTGTCTGTTTAAACTAAAAAATTATTTTTGCAAAAAATTAAACACAATAGAAAATGTATTGGACATTAGAATTAGCATCTTATTTAAGTGATGCGCCTTGGCCAGCAACAAAAGACGAGTTGATAGATTACGCTATTAGAACGGGTGCACCGTTAGAAGTTGTTGAAAATTTACAATCAATCGAAGATGAAGGAGATTCGTACGATTCCATTGAAGAAATCTGGTCTGATTATCCAACCGATGAAGATTACCTCTGGAATGAAGATGAATATTAATAAATAAGCATAAAGAATAGTTAAAAAGTCTCGATTTGAGGCTTTTTTTTTGTCTTAATATTTATAAAACAACATAACAAAATGTATCTTTGAATGCTTTACAAAAGCAATTAAGTCAAACATAACAAAAAATACTACTCATAGAATAATTTCTGAGTAAAAATTAAAATATAAACACATGAGTTTTTTAAATTCTGTACTTAAAGTATTTGTTGGAGACAAGTCCAAACAAGATGTCAAAGCCATCTACCCTATAGTAAATCAAGTTAAAACCTTTGAAGCCTCATTAGAAGCATTATCTCATGATGAATTACGAGGCAAAACATCTGAGTTTAAGGGAAAAATAGCTGAAGCTACTAAAAGTATTAATGAGCAAATATCAAATCTTCTTGAAGAAGCTGAAAACACAGAAGATATAGACAGACGAGAAGACATCTACCAAGATATTGATAAGTTAAAAGATGATGCTTACAATGCATCTGAAGCTGTTTTAAACGATATTTTACCTGAAGCTTTTGCTGTAGTTAAAGAAACTGCAAAGCGGTTTACAAACAATACAAGCATTACTGTTACAGCAAACACTTTTGATAGAGAATTATCTGGAACCAAAGAATATGTCGCTTTAGAAGATGATAAAGCGGTTTGGGCAAACTCTTGGGATGCTGCCGGAAAACCAATCACCTGGGACATGGTTCATTATGATGTACAACTCATAGGTGGTATCGCCATGCATCAAGGTAAAATTGCAGAAATGCAAACTGGTGAGGGGAAAACGCTAGTAGCAACACTTCCTGTATATTTAAATGCCCTTGCTGGAAAAGGGGTTCACCTAGTTACGGTAAATGATTACTTGGCAAAACGTGATAGCGCTTGGATGGCACCAATTTTTGAATTCCATGGTTTAAGTGTGGATTGCATTGATTACCATCAACCAAATTCAGACCAACGAAGAAAAGCCTATAACGCAGACATCACTTATGGAACTAATAACGAATTTGGGTTCGATTATTTACGTGATAATATGGCGCATTCTCCGGACGACTTAGTACAACGCCCACATAATTATGCGATTGTAGATGAGGTGGATTCCGTATTAGTAGATGATGCTCGTACACCATTAATTATTTCTGGGCCAATTCCTCAAGGAGAACGTCATGAATTTACAGAATTAAAACCTAAAGTAGACGATATTGTTAATGTACAACGTAAATATTTAACCGGTGTTTTAGCTGAAGCGAAGAAACTAATTAAGACAGGTGACACAAAAGAAGGCGGTTTTCAACTCCTTAGAGTATATCGTGGTATTCCTAAAAACAAAGCACTTATTAAGTTTTTAAGTGAAGAAGGTGTAAAGATGCTGCTTCAAAAAACGGAGAATTTCTACATGCAGGACAACAACCGAGAAATGCCAAAGGTTGATGCTGAATTGTACTATGTTATCGAAGAAAAAAATAATCAAATTGAATTGACCGATAAAGGGATTGATTATCTCTCAGGAAAAGATAATCCAGACTTTTTTATCTTACCGGAAATAGGGCTTGAAATTGCTAAAATTGAAAAGCAAAACCTTTCTGCGGAAGAAGAAGCCAATTTAAAAGAAGACTTGTTCAAGGATTTTGGTGTGAAATCTGAACGTATCCATACACTTAATCAACTTTTAAAAGCATACGCTTTATTCGAAAAAGATACACAATATGTGGTCATGGATAATAAAGTGATGATCGTTGATGAGCAAACAGGTCGTATTATGGATGGTCGTCGTTATAGCGACGGATTACACCAAGCGATTGAAGCTAAAGAAAATGTAAAAATTGAAGACGCTACTCAAACTTTTGCAACTGTAACGCTTCAAAATTACTTTAGAATGTATCGCAAACTATCAGGTATGACAGGTACAGCTGTTACCGAAGCTGGTGAATTTTGGGAAATCTATAAACTAGATGTTGTTGAAATTCCAACTAACAGACCTATTGCCAGAGATGATAGAGAAGATTTAGTTTACAAAACAAAACGTGAAAAGTATAATGCAGTTATTGATGACGTTACCAAACTATCTCAAGCAGGCCGACCAGTTCTAATCGGTACAACCTCTGTAGAAATTAGTGAATTACTAGGTAAAATGTTAAGCATTCGTAAAATACCTCATAACGTATTAAATGCAAAACAACATAAAAAAGAGGCTGATATTGTTGATCAGGCAGGTAAATCAGGACAAGTAACTATTGCCACAAACATGGCAGGTCGTGGTACAGATATTAAGCTATCTGATGAAGTTAAAGCTGCTGGTGGATTAGCTATAGTGGGTACAGAACGTCATGATTCACGTCGTGTGGACAGACAGTTACGTGGTCGTGCAGGTCGTCAGGGAGATCCAGGAAGTTCACAATTCTACGTGTCGTTAGAAGATAACCTAATGCGTTTATTTGGTAGCGAACGTATCGCAAAAATGATGGATAAAATGGGACTGAAAGAAGGCGAAGTTATTCAACACTCTATGATCTCGAAATCTATCGAACGTGCACAGAAAAAAGTTGAAGAAAACAACTTCGGTGTGCGTAAGCGTTTATTAGAGTACGATGATGTTATGAATGCACAACGTGAAGTTGTATATAAACGCCGTCACCATGCATTATTTGGAGAGCGTCTTCGTGTAGATTTAGCAAATATGATTTTTGATACTTCTGAAGGAATCTCAGAAACAAACAAAGGGGCTAACGATTATAAAAATTTCGAGTTTGAATTAATTCGTTATTTCTCAATGAATTCCCCAGTTTCTCAAGAAGAATTTGGAAACCTTTCTGCTCAAGAAATCACATCAAAAATATACAAAGCGGCTTTCGAGCATTACAAGGAAAAAATGACTCGTAATGCAGACATTGCATTCCCAGTAATTAAAAATGTATATGAAACACAACGCGATAAATTTAAACGTATCGTTGTTCCATTTACAGATGGCATTAAAAGTTTAAATGTTGTTACCGATCTTGAAAAGGCCTATGAAACCAACGGTAAACAATTAATAACCGATTTTGAAAAGAATATCACGCTTGCCATTATAGATGATGCCTGGAAAACACATTTACGTAAAATGGATGAGTTAAAACAATCCGTTCAATTAGCAGTACACGAACAAAAAGACCCATTACTGATCTACAAATTTGAGTCTTTTGAGTTGTTTAAGGAAATGATAGACCAAGTAAATAAAGATGTTATTTCATTCTTATTTAAAGGTGAGTTACCACAGGAAACTCAAAATACTATTCAAGAAGCACGTGTTCGTAAGCAGGAAAAATTAAATACTCAAAAAGACGAAATTCCTAATCTAGATGAACGCTCTGCACAAAATAGAGCTGCTGGAAATACACAACGTCGTCAAGAAGTTGTAGAAACGATAGTTCGAGACAAGCCAAAAATTGGTCGTAACGATCGTGTTACAATAAAACATGTTATGAATGGCGAAAACAAAACTGTTAAATATAAACAAGCCGAACCATTAATCGCTAAAGGTGAATGGGTCTTGGTTGAAGAATAATCCTTGTTTAACTTTATATAATTTAAAAGAGGCTGCCCAAAAAAGGCAGTCTTTTTTAATACAATAATTTCAGTAAAAATGAACTTATTCAACAAAAAACATGGTGATTTAATCAAATACATGAATGCTTTTCAAAAAGCAATATATTTTATTATCCCAAATTAACAACCATCTAAATAATGTGAGTTTAAACGCGCTATACATGCTTCATTAGAGTATTAGGATCTGGACAGTTTTCAATATAGAATTCTAAATCTTTTTTACTGCAAACACCAGGGTAATCCCCCATATGGTTTTGTATATCTTTTATAATTTGAAAGTGTAAATGTGGTGGATAATCACCATTTACTGCAAAGTCTCCAAGAATCGCAATCTGCTCTCCTTGTTTAAAAGTTTGATCTACTTTTAAATCTTTAATAGACGCTAAACTCAAATGCCCATAAAGTGTGTAAAATACGACTTTGTTGATCGTATGTTTTAAAATAATGGTTGGACCATAATCACCATAGTTCGTATTATTTTTAAAGCTATGAACAGTAGCATCAAGAGGTGCATAAATTGGTGTATTGGCAAGACACCATAAGTCGATACCTAAATGAATATTACGTCCGTCTTCTGCTTGTTTGTTAAAATGTGAACTGCGTTTATATATATTTCGAACTTCTAAATACCCCCCATAAGCCACCAAGGCATTATGCTTTTTAATATGATTATTAACATATTCATTCAATTTCGATGATGAGGATACATCAATACTATTCAAAGTTTCATTAGATTCTGATAAATCTAAAGATATGTATTTGGTATTTGGAATAGATGCATCCAATACCCGAAGTGGTTCATTACTAATGGAAGAAAGAAAATATGAAAAGTCTTTTAAAATCATATCTTAAGTTTCGATACTATAAAACATTTCAGAGTTTATTTGTTTCAACTTTGGAGTGTTTTTTAAATTATAGTTCCTATCAAATTTAAACAACTACTTCTCCATAAAGATCAAAGTCTTCGGCTTCAATAATTTTTACGGTAGTAAACTCTCCTGTTTTTAAATAGGTTTTAGTCGCATCAATTAGCACTTCATTATCAACATCTGGTGAATCATACTCGGTACGTCCAATAAAATAGTTACCTTCTTTCCTATCAATAACCACTTTAAAAGTCTTCCCTATTTTTTCTTGATTGAGTTCCCAAGAAATCTGTGATTGTATCTCCATAATCTGATTAGCGCGTTCAATCTTTACTTCTTCCGGCACATCATCTTCTAAATTGTACGCATGTGTGTTTTCTTCATGAGAATATGTAAAACAACCCAAGCGCTCAAAACGCATATCGGTAACCCACTGTTTTAATGTTTGAAAATCTTCTTCCGTTTCTCCAGGATACCCTACAATAAGGGTAGTTCTAATGGTCATATCCGGAACAGCTGCTCTAAATTCTTTAAGTAACTTGGTTGTTTTCTCTTTAGTAGTACCACGACGCATACTTTTTAAAATAGCATCAGAAATATGTTGTAATGGAATGTCTAAATAATTACAAACTTTAGGCTCACGATTCATAACATCTAAAACATCCATCGGGAAACCTGTTGGAAATGCGTAATGTAAACGAATCCATTCAACTCCCTCAACTTTTACTAAAGCCTCCAATAATTCCGCTAAGTTTCTCTTTTTGTATAAATCTAAACCATAATAGGTTAAATCCTGAGCTATTAAAATGAGTTCTTTAACACCATTTGCTGCCAATTTTTCAGCTTCAACAACAATCTCCTCTATAGGTGTACTTCTATGCTTACCTCGCATAATTGGGATGGCACAAAAGCTACAGGGTCTGTCGCAACCTTCAGCAATTTTTAAATAGGCATAATTTTTAGGTGTTGTTGTTAAACGTTCTCCTATTAATTCATGTTTATAATCAGCTCCTAAAGCTTTTAATAATCCTGGCAGTTCTGTCGTTCCAAAATACTCATCCACATTTGGAATTTCTTTTTGTAGGTCTGGTTTATAACGCTCACTTAAACATCCTGTAACGAATACCTTATCAACATCTCCCGCTTCCTTTTTTTGCATGAATTCTAAAATGGTATTCACACTTTCTTCTTTTGCATTATTAATAAACCCACATGTATTAATAACTACAATATTTCCTTCTTCTTCATGAACAACGTCTTTACCACTAGCTTTAAGCTGACCCATTAACACTTCACTGTCGTAAACATTTTTACTACAACCAAGAGTTACAACATTTATCTTGTTTTTCTTAAGAGTTTTTGTGCGCATACTATTTTTCCACGAATGTGAAAATCTTTTTAATTAATAACGGTAATCAATTTAGGGCGCAAAGATACAACCTTAATTAAACCTTTTATATATTTAGAGGTCTTAATTACTAAACCTACAACTATGAAAAACATGACTTGCATCCCATTATTTATCTTGATGGTTTTATTTAGTTGCTCGAAAGACGACTCCCCAACATCTCCAGAACTTATAAATAATAGTCTTTATTTTCCTCCCATAAATTCTGATACTTGGGAAACCAAATCTTTTACAGATTTAGAATGGGATGTCTCTGCTTTACAACCACTATTAGACTATTTAGAAGATAAAAACACAAAAGGTTTTATAATCCTGCATGATGGTAAAATTGTAGTTGAGCAATATTTTAACAACCATACAGCAACATCGCCATGGTATTGGGCAAGTGCAGGTAAAACATTAACCACGGCAATTTCTGGAATTGCACAAAATGAAGGGCTAATAAATATAAACAACAGCGTTTCCGATTATTTAGGAACAGGTTGGACGAGTGCTACTTTAGAACAAGAGAACTTAATTACTTGTAAAAACTTATTATCTATGAATTCTGGTCTGGATGATAGTTTAGGGGATAGTGTTTCTCCTATAAATCTTAAATATATAGCAGATGCCGGTACAAGATGGGCCTATCATAATGTTTATGTGAAAATGCAGGATGTAGTTGCTCAAGCCAGTAACCAAAGTTGGTCTAACTATTTTAACACAAAATTGAGAGACAAAATTGGTATGACCGGCGCATGGATAGATTCGAATGATTTTAGTGTTTATTGGAGTAATACTCGTAGTATGGCTCGTTTTGGTTTATTAATTTATGCGAAAGGTACATGGGAAAGCTCTTTAATAATTCCTGAAAACTTTTTAAATGAAGCAACTAACACCTCACAAAGTATTAATCAATCATATGGTTATTTATGGTGGTTAAATGGAAAATCATCTTATCATTTACCAGCTAGTCAATTAGAATTTAATGGTGAATTAGTCCCAAACGCTCCAGCTGACATGTACGCTGCTTTGGGGAAAAATGATCAAAAAATTTATATCGTTCCCAGTAAAAAACTTGTAGTTATTAGAACGGGACATGCTGCCGATAATATCAATTTTGCCTTATCATCTTTCGATAATGATCTATGGGAGAAAATCAATGCTTTGGTTAATTAAAATAGGATTGTCAAATTAATAAAATGAAAAAACCGAAGAAATTATTTTCTTCGGTTTTTTGATGATATTGAACACTATGAATACTAGTGCCTATAGTGTTTTACTAAAATTTTTGTTTTAGATTTTTTTCCATTAATCTTAGTCTTTAAAAAATAGAACCCACATTTTAAATCACCTAATTCCAATCTAATATTAGATTCACCTTTATTAATTTGATGAGAAGACGATTTTAAAAGTTGTCCGTAGAAATCGTAAATCTTTAATTCAGCATCTGCTTCAATATTACTATTTAGTATAACATTGGTGTGATCAACAAAAGGGTTTGGTGAAACTTTAAGCCTAATTTTGGGTAAGATGTCTTCATCATTACAATTCCCTAAATAAGCCCCTCTTGCTAAAAGTGCCTTGACTCGATATTGATTAACACATAACGTTCTTCCTCTATAACAAACTTGCACTTTGAGGCTTCTATGCCTTTGGTAACCCCAGCTATATTGATTTGCTTTAGATTCACAAGTAACATCTACTACAGTAACTTTTATAGCAGCCATTTGCTTACAACCATTAGTATCAGTAATAGTTACATTATATGTTGTGGTGTCTTCTGGACAAACCTCTATACTTTCCGTAATTTCACCAGTACTCCACTCATAAGTATACGGTGCTACTCCTCCTGTAATATTTGTAACTTCTAATAATGTACAAGCTTCCGAAGCATACCCCGAATATACTATTGTATCCGCAGTAGTTGCAATTACTAATTCTGATGATTCCAAAATAACCAATTCTTCGGTTATGGTATTCCCTAAAACATCCGTTATTATTACTGTATGGCTTCCACCGCTTAAACCACTTATAATATTTGAAGAAACATCATTTCCATTACATGTATAGCTGTAAGGTGCTATACCTCCTGAAACGGCTAGTGTTGCTGTTCCATCTGATGCACCAAAGCAGGTAACATCTGTATAAGCAATGTCATTAACAGTTAATGATTTTAACTGTAATCTAGCAGATACCGGAAAATGATCTGATGTTGTTCTTGCATAATCATTATCATAAAATTCATAATGAACACGCTCTGATTCATTTATATAATTATCGTTCAGCTCATTAGAAAAAGCAATATGGTCTATCATATTTTCTCTAGATACAAAAGACCTGAATCCTGCGGCACTTAAAGCACTTGTTACTATATTATAATTGGTAGTATCTGTTACATATTCATCATAACTTGTTAAAGTCGTTGAAACATCTGCCACAGTAACATCAACATCATCATTATAATCTCCTAACAATACAATATTTGCTGTGGGATACTGAGCATCTAAACTGTCTTTCAAAACCTCTACATCATACTTCCTCATATCATATCTATTTTGAGGGCTTGAACTACTATTAGCCCTGGCATGCAAAGCAATAAAATTATATTCTTCTGTTTCTCCGTCAATATTAACGTTTGCTGTCATTAAAAAAGGCAAACGACCACTGGCATAAAAACGATCTGTAGTACTTGGATAATTAACAAGAGCGGAATCATCTCCCCCATTATACAAAGGATGAATAGATTCTAACAAAACTTTGGTATTAGTAACGTTTACGGTAGCTGTATTATAAATAAACCCGACTTTTTGTTTAACGCCTGGATCATTTGGTCTTGATACTGCTGGAGAAAGGATGTAATCGTACCCAGGTATTTCACTTACTAATTGTGCAAACAAAGCATCATCCGAAATTTCCTGAACGGCTAGTACATCTGCCTTCAACTTATTAATTACAACTTTAACACTATCTTTTTGAATAGCATCAGACATTGGATTTCCTGCCGCAGGAGAGTTGCTTTCGTCTCCAAACCATTCAATATTCCATGTCACAACATCTAATGTTTTCTCTTTTGGAATATCTATTGGAGGTACTGGAGGCACGTATGTTCCAGCACAATTAATATCTGTATCCATTCTAGGGAGTAATTGATACAATTCAAAATACCTTCCTATGACACCAATTACTTCGTCACAAATTTCAGGTTGTGCCTTACCTACAATAGTTTCTACATCATTGTCGATTCTTAATTCTCCTGAACCACTTAAATCCGTTAAAATATAATTTGATTCTCCAAAAAGAATGTCTCCAGGTTTTGGGAAACTAGGATTTAAAACCTTAACCAACTCTGCTGGGTGATTTACTAACTCTCCTAAAGTTACAACTACAGGCACTATAGGTTGATTAGGAGTTCCATTATTTTCTACTTCTGTTACCGAGCTTATTTGAACCTGATCTCTAAAAACAATTCTCGTTCCTGTTACTGTTATTGAATCTCCTACTTGAAAAACACCATCTCCATGAACTAATTCATCAAAAATTGCAATTCCACCTGTACTATCTTGTATATACGCGGGACCAGAAAGCTCGTCGGCTACTGTAAGTACGCCCGTTACTTTTACTACTTGCCCTAATTTATCTGAGCCTCTGGCTTCAGATATTGATATTAGTTCTGATGGTTGACTTACACCTCCTTCTCCATAGGTTCCAATAGGAAATGTGGTATTAACAATAGTGCCGTCTAAAGCATTTGGTCCACTAAATGTCCAATTAGCAATGGAGAATATACTACCATCAGGGCCAGTATTATCTTTTCTGTAAGCCCAACCATCTAAGTACTCCCATGATTGACCAGAACCGTCTGTATTTATGTCTCCAAAAACATCTATAACATCTCCGTTAAAAAATAATTCTATAGCGTCATCACCATTTACATTAGCTGCATTTGAAGTAGCATTAGGTGCAAACCCGAAATAGCTTGTAAATCCAATGTCTTCAGAAGCTACATAAATAAAATCACCTGCATTTGCTGATCCCGAAAACGTAAACTCTTGACCATCTGTACCTCCCCCATTATTTGCAGACCCAAAACCATATACACTTAAATCCGCTATATCATACTTAGCATAAAACTCAATAGCTTTTGGTACACCTCCTGAAAGCGGACCATCAATCACGCCTGTAATAATTAAATCGGGACCATAAGCTCTTAGAGGAAAAGGTGTTGCTGCTGTTGCATTATTTGACGCTCCATCTAAAGCATTTGGTGTACTAAACGACCAATTACTAATTGTAAAAGTAGTTCCATCTGGTCCTGTACTATCATTTCTATAAGCCCAACCATCTAAATACTCCCATGGTTGTCCAGTACCATCTGTGTTTATATCTCCAAAAACATCTACCACAATACCATTTAAAAATAATTCTATGGCATCGTCTCCATTAATATTGGTTGCCCCATCTGTAAAATCAGGTGCAAAACCAAAAAAGTTTGTAAATCCGGTTTCTTCAGAAGCTACATAAATAAAATCACCTGCATTCGCAGAACCTGAAAACGTAAACTCTTGTCCATCTGTACCTCCTCCATTATTTGCAGACCCAAAACCGTATATACTTAAATCTGCTATATCATTAACAACAAAAAACTCTATGGCTTTTGGCACACCTCCAGAAAGGGGGCCATCAATAATCCCAGATATTATTAAATCTGAAGTTGCTGGTGGTGTCGTGTCTTCTAAGGTTGTTACAGTAGCCTCGTTACTTGTTAATGATAAATTACCTGCTGCATCGATAGCTTTTACTGTAAATGTATAACTTGTATTTGGTGTTAAATTTATAGCCGTGTAGGTTGTTCCTACTGAAGACGCAATTAAAGCTGCTCCATTAAAAATCTGATAAGCTGTTACATCAATATTATCTGTTGAAGCAGACCAGGATAAATCTGCAGTAGTGGTTGTTACATTGGAAGCTATTAAGTTTCCTGGAACAGAAGGGGGTTCATTATCAGAAGCTCCTCCACTACCATAACTTCCTATAGGAAAAGGAATAACCACAGTAGTGTTAGAAGTTTCTCCATCTAAAGCATTGGGTCCACTAAAAGACCAATTACCCAGAACAAAAGAGTTTCCATCTGGTCCTGTTGTATCATTTCTGTAGGCCCATCCGTCTAAATACTCCCATGACTGTCCAGAACCATCGACATTAATATTTCCAAAAACATCAATAACAACTCCTGATTTAAATAATTCTATAGCATCATCTCCATTGATATTGGCTGCACTATTAGTATAATCTGGAGAAAAACCAAAAAAGTTTAAAAACTCTACAGCTTCTGAGGCTACATAAATAAAATCTCCTGAGTTAGCTGTTACTGCCGGGAAAGTAAACTCTTCGCCATCTGTACCTCCACCATTGTTAGCAGATCCGATACTATAAATACTTAAATCGCTTATGTTTTCTGTTACATAAATTTCTACTCCTTTTGGCAAACCTCCAGGTAAAGGACCATCAAATACGCCTGTAATAATAACCTGCGAGTAGGTTATTAAAGTGCATAAAAAAGCAATTGCTGCAATAACAACCTGCCTTTTTTGGGGATAACTGTGTTTCATATTTTTAAATTTAAAATGTTATTAAACTTAAATTTAAAAATTAAATACAGTTTATTCTTACGATTAACAAAATATTAGATTTGTGTAAAGAAGTCTTTGACTAATAAAAGTATTTTAGCAAAAATGAAGATTATTTAAACATAACTTAATAAGCAAAACTACTAAGTTGTAATGTCTTGGGCAAGGTTCGATAATTCTATTAGTTTCTCTTTTCAAAAGGAATAATAATCCCCTTTTCTAAATAGTTTTTCAAATCATTAAGTAACATCGCCCAACAAAACGAAGAACGTCTATAATGATGATTATCTTTTAACCAATTAACATGACTAAACTTAACTAAAGTACCAGAGGAATTGGTTTTTAAGTCAAAACCAAACGTAGTAGGGTTCCAATCTTTATCTGAGTCTGTCATTTTTAAATGAAATGATTCATTATTTTTTACTTTAGAAACTTTACCAAACCAATTATAAGTGTCTGTAAAATTCAAATTATATTCTGAATTTAACTTAGGAACGCCTGAGCTTTTTAATGTCCACCAATTATTTAGATGCTCTGGTAATGTAACGGCATCAAAAACTACTCTTGAAGTTGTTTTTATTAAAAGGTTATAGTAAATATTAAAAGCCATTTCATATTTAAAATTATATTTAAAAAGAGATTCCTGCGGGGGGCAGGAATGACAAAATGATTACTTAAAAAACGAATCTACAAACTCAAATTTATTGAAAACTTGTAAATCTTCGATACCTTCTCCTACTCCTATATATTTTACTGGAATTTTAAATTGATCTGAAATACCAATGACTACACCTCCTTTTGCTGTTCCATCTAGTTTTGTAACTGCTAATGATGTTACTTCTGTTGCTGCTGTAAATTGTTTTGCCTGCTCAAATGCATTCTGTCCTGTAGAACCATCTAAAACCAATAATACATCATTAGGCGTATTGTCTACCACTTTTTGCATAACGCGTTTTACTTTTGTAAGCTCATTCATTAGGTTTACTTTATTATGTAAACGTCCAGCGGTATCAATAATAACAACATCGGCATCTTGTGTTACAGCACTCTCTAAAGTATCGAATGCCACAGATGCAGGGTCACTACCCATAGATTGTTTAACAATAGGTATATCTACTCTATCTGCCCAAACTTGTAATTGGTCTATGGCAGCAGCTCTAAACGTATCTGCGGCACCTAATACAACCTTTAAACCTTGTTTTTTGAATTGATAGGCCAACTTACCTATAGTCGTTGTTTTTCCAACTCCATTAACTCCAACAACCATTATTACGTATGGCTTTTTATCTCTTGGAACAACAAATTCTGTTTCTTCGCCTAAATTTGTTTCACTTAATAAACCTGCAATTTCTTCACGAAGTATAACATTAAGCTCTTCCGTCCCCAGATATTTATCTTTAGAAACGCGCTCTTCTATGCGTTCTATAATTTTTAGTGTTGTATTTACACCAACATCACTAGATACTAATATTTCCTCAAGATCATCTAAAACAGCATCATCCACCTTAGATTTTCCTGCCACGGCTTTGCTTAGCTTTCCAAAAAAAGTGGATTTAGATTTTTCTAATCCTTTGTCTAAGGTTTCTTTTTTTTCTGAAGAAAATATTTTTTTAAAAAAACTCATATTTTAAGTTTATTTGATTGTTGTTTATTTAATTATTGCAAGAACCTTATCTCCGTACGGTCAATACCATTGCTTAATTGGTTATGCTAAAATCATTAATGGCAATTTTCGCACCATAAATTATGACTGCTATTATGGCAGAAAAACCTTCCAAATATAAACATAAAAAGCTGCTTTCTAAAAAAGAAAGCAGCTTATAATATTGTGAAACGTACTGTTTTAGTTTTTCTTAAAAAAGTCGTTAACTTGATCTGGATTCATAATGGATTCAACAAACATGTAAGCTCCAGTTTTTGGTGACTTCACCATCTTGATAGCTTTTGTTAATCTTT
Source organism: Flavivirga abyssicola (assembly GCF_030540775.2). GTDB lineage: Bacteria > Bacteroidota > Bacteroidia > Flavobacteriales > Flavobacteriaceae > Flavivirga > Flavivirga abyssicola. Next base: position 302,978 of record NZ_CP141266.1, read on the forward strand.
TAGATCCAGTTTGTAATGATGCTACTGATTTCTTTGCCATGACTTATTATTTTATCTCTTTGTGAACTGTCATACGTTTAAGAATAGGATTAAATTTTTTAATCTCCATTCTATCTGGCGTATTCTTTTTATTCTTAGTAGTAATGTATCTTGAAGTTCCTGGTTGACCAGACTCTTTATGCTCTGTACATTCTAAAATCACTTGTATTCTGTTACCTTTCTTTGCCATTTCTTTACTTATTAAATACAGCTATTATTTTAAAAATCCTTTAGATTTTGCTTCTTTAATTGCTGCAGATATCCCTATTTTATTAATAGTTTTTAAAGCAGATGCAGAAACTTTTAAAGTTATCCAGCTGTCTTCTTCTGGAATGTAAAAACGTTTCTTTAACAAATTCGCATTAAATTTACGTTTTGTTCTGTTTAATGCATGAGAAACATTGTTTCCAACCATTGCCTTCTTTCCTGTAAGTTCACAAACTCTTGACATGATATATAACTTTAATTTTTTTGTTGCTTAAAATCGAGGTGCAAATATACAAATTCTTTAATTTACAGCAACCTAAATCTAATCAATTTTTAAAAATTTCTTTCAGCAACATTTCCAATGCTTTATTTACCGCCTTATTTATAACTTTTACGCGATGATTTCCAAAGTTAAACCCTTCGGAATACACCCCATTTTTTGTAGCAATTCCTATAAAAACAGTTCCTACTTCTGCATCGGAATCCCCTTTAGTAGGTCCTGCATTTCCTGTTGTTGCTACGGCAAAATCTGATTGAAATAATCGCAAGGCATTTTGTGACATAGATTCTACCACTTGAGAACTAACTACAGAATGTACTTCAATGTCATTTTTTGAAACACCTAAAACATTAATCTTAGATTCTGTAGAATATGTTACAACACCTCCATTAAAATAAGCTGAAGCTCCAGAATTCACAGTGAAACGCTCTGCAACTGTTCCACCTGTGCAGCTTTCTGCAATTGCTAATGTTTTTCCTATCTTAGTTAGGTGTTTTGCAATGATTGTTTCAACTGAACCTTCTTCATCTTCAAAACCAAAAAATTCATTTTTAATTAATGGCAGTACTTTATCAATCTCATTTTGGACCTCATCTTTAACTTGGTGTTCATCAAATCCTTTAGCAGACAAACGTAATCTCATTTTACCCAAACTTGGCAGATACGCTAATTTAATATGTCCTGGCAAGGCATCTTCCCATGATTCAATTCTCTCTGCTAAGGCACTTTCACCCAAACCATATACTAATAATGTTTTATGTAAAATAAAAGGGCAGTTATACTTATCTTTTAATTTAGGAATGACATGATGATCCATTAAAGCATTCATCTCATAAGGGACACCCGGAAGCGAGACAAAAACTTTATCTTCTTTTTCCAACCACATTCCAGGCGCTGTACCTAATTTATTCATTAGTACCTGTGCTTTTGATGGTACCAGGGCTTGATCTTTATTTACTTGCAAAAGCGCTCCACCTACATAATGTTTCCATAGGTGTTCTATATTTTTTAAAACAGCTGCATCTTTAATTAAAGTGTCATTAAAATATTCTGCAATTGTTTTTTTGGTAATATCATCTTTTGTTGGCCCTAAACCTCCGGTAAGAATAACAATATCCACATTGCTTTCTGCTTCTTTTAAAGCTTTTATAATATGTGATTTATCGTCTTGGACAGATGTTATTTGATAAACGGATACACCAATTTTATTAAGTTGTTTTGCTATAAACCCTGAATTGGTATCTATAACCTGACCAATAAGAAGCTCGTCACCAATAGTAATTATTTCAGCTAACATTAATTACAGATTAAAGTCTGATCTTATTTCTGCAATAGCACGATCTACTGCATCTATTACAACTTTTAACTGTGACGTAATATCTAAATCTTGTTTTTCGAATTTACCCCAATCCTGCACTTCAATTAGCGTATCAAGTATCCCTAACTCGAATAAATCGACTGTAGGTTTCATTTTATGAGCTGCTTGATAGGCATTAAAATAATCTCCCTCTGCTACTGCTTTTTTTAGTCGTTCTGCATCTTCTGGCACTTCTTCCAAAAAAGTTTCTGCTAAGGTTTTTATAAAATCCTCATCATTATCGGCCAACTCGCGTACTCTTATTAATTTATAATGTTGCTCCATTTATTTTACTGTTATTGAAAACATTTCTTTATTTTCTATAAAACCTTTTAATTTATCATTAGCAATTACTTTGCCAACACCTGCTGGTGTGCCCGTAAAGATAATATCTCCGATCTTTAAAGTAAAATATTTTGACACATATTCTATCAATTCGTTAATTTTCCATAACATCAGACTTGTATTACCTTTTTGAACGATCTCGTTATTTTTTTGTAATGAGAAATTAATATCATCAACATCCTTAAACTCACTTACGTCCATCCAATTACCAACTACTGCGGCTCCATCAAAAGCTTTAGCTTTTTCCCACGGTAGACCTTTAGCTTTTAATTTACTTTGCAAATCACGTGCTGTAAAATCGATTCCCAAACCAATTTCCTTATAATATTTATGTGCAAACTTTCTATCGATATGCTTTCCCACCCTATTAATTTTTACCAAAACCTCAACTTCATGATGCACATCATCTGAAAAGTCTGGAATGAAAAAAGGCTGTTTTTTTAATAGAATTGCTGTATCTGGCTTCAAAAAAACTACAGGATCTGTAGGTTTTTCATTTTCTAATTCTTTAATGTGTTCGGTGTAATTTCTACCGATGCAAATAAGCTTCATTTATTATGTGCGATGTCTAGTCGTTTTTTGTAAAGTTGTTAAGTCACGAATGCACGATTTTTTTTTGAAATAAAAAACACCGTGAACTGCCTCTTCGTACTGCTGACTGATTTACCCTAATTTATTATTAAAACTCCTAAGTTTAATACTTGTTAGTACTTTTTTGGTGTATAAAGGAAAGTCCGCATTTAATAACCATCCAAAATATCCTGGTTCTTTTTCCAATACTTCTGTAACTAACTTACCTTTGTGCTTTCCAAAAGAAAAACACTCCACACCTTCTTTATTGTATGCTATAAAACCTGCAAAATCTGCAAACTTTTTTCTTGAACTAAACTCAGCTAAAAACTTCGTGTTATTTTCTACCTCCTCATATTTAGCTATTTGTGCTTTTAAGACCTCGTAAGTGGCTTTAGTGTCTGCTTCTGCACTGTGTGCACCATCCAGATTTTCGTCACAGTAAAATTTATACGCAGCACTTAAAGTACGTTGTTCCATTTTATGAAAAATAGTTTGTACATCTATAGCCAGGCGATTTTTCATATCAAAATCAATATCTGCTCGCAACATCTCTTCTGCTAATAAAGGAATATCAAATCTATTGGAATTAAACCCACCTAGATCTGAATCTTTAATCATGTTATAAATTTCTTTGGCAAGTTCTTTAAATGTTGGTTCGTTAGCAACTTTCTCATTGGTAATACCATGAATCTCTATGACCTCTTTGGGTATGGTCATCTCTGGATTTACCAACCATGTTTTGCTTTCTTCCGTTCCATTAGGGAACACTTTAAGAATAGAAATTTCAACAATCCGATCTTTTGATATGTTTATCCCTGTTGTTTCTAAATCGAAGAAACAAATGGGTTTGGTGAGGCTTAACTGCATTTAAGTAATTATTAATATAAGATGTAAAGATAGTGAATTGCACAGCCTAGAAACAAAAAAACCAACTGTTTAAAGTTGGTTTTTTTTCATTTAGTTTTGCATATTATATTTCTCTGTCACTATCCCAAGCTTCTAGATAGTCTTTCACTGCTTTTACAAACTGCCCACCAAGCGCTCCATTAACTACACGATGATCATAAGAGTGCGATAAAAACATTCTATAGCGAATGCCTATAAAATCGCCCTCTGGAGTTTCGATTACAGCGGGAACTTTTCTAATAGCTCCGAGTGCTAATATCCCTACTTGAGGTTGGTTTATTATTGGAGTTCCCATAATACTACCAAACGTCCCAACATTAGTTACCGTATAGGTACCTCCTTGAATATCGTCTGGTTTTAATTTATTTGATCGTGCTCTATTTGCCAAATCATTAACCTGCTTAGTCATACCAACCAAATTAAGTTGATCTGCATTTTTTATAACTGGCACTATTAAATTACCGTCTGGCAACGCTGCTGCCATACCTAAATTAATATTTTTCTTTTTAACAATGGTATCGCCTTGAAGTGAGATATTCATCATCGGGAAATCACGAAGTGCTTTAGCAATTGCCTCCATAAAAATTGGTGTAAAGGTTAAATTCTCGCCTTCACGTTTCATGAATCCAGCCTTAACTTTCTTTCTCCAGTTCCATATTTTGGTAACATCTGCTTCAATAAAACTTTGTACGTGTGCCGATGTTTGCACAGACTCAACCATATGATGCGCAATAATTTTGCCCATTCTGGTCATTTCTATAATTTCATCTTCTCCACTAGAAATCACTGGAGCCGTAGCCACTTTTGGTTTTTCTACAGATTTAGATTGGATAGCAGGTGTTCCATTATTTTGAACAACTGGTTCTTGATTAGTGTTCACCCTATGTTCTATATAACCGAGAATATCATTTTTGGTAACACGTCCATCCTTTCCACTACCAGAAATAGCGTCTAATTCTCCTTGGCTTATATTTTCTTGTTTTGCTATATTTTTAACAAGTGGTGAATAAAAACGCTCACCATTTGAAGTTATAGGTGCAACTGTTTCTTTGGCTATAGCAATGGTTTCTTCTACTTGCTCAACAGCCTCTTCTTGAGGCTTTTCTGCGTCTTCAACTGTAGCAACATTATTTTCTGGTTTATTATCTCCTTCCACTTCAATAACGGCAATAACCTGTCCTACTTTAACAATATCATCTACATTAAAAAACTTCTCAACTAAAACACCATCTACCTCACTAGGCACTTCACTATCTACTTTATCTGTTGCTATTTCTAAAACAGGCTCATCCATTTCGATAGTATCTCCAACCTCCTTTAACCAAGACGTTATTGTTGCTTCTGCAACACTTTCACCCATTTTCGGTAATTTAACTTCAAACTTTGCCATATTAATAACGTAACTCTTATTTTTTTTATTTCGAATGCAAAATTAATAAAAAAACGTTAATTTTTTTAAATTATTTATAATAAAACTACTTTAAAATAATAACTTCTCCTCTCGAGATTGCATCATCACTTCCTAGTGCAAAATTAGAATTTTTAGGTAATATTTTAAAAGTAATTTGCTTGTCTTTATTATCTTCTATCATTTTAATAATACGCTTATAACTGTAACTATTACCATTAAAAATGACTTCTGCTTGTTTTTCAACAACATCTAAATCTTTTTTCAAAATGGTTTTCTTAGATAAGACGTTATTCAGTTTTTCATTTACTACATCAGAAATAAAAACATATTGACTAACTCTTTTCTGATTATAAATTGGTATTCTTCGAAAAACATAGACTAATCCTATTCCTAGCCAAACCAGCATATCAAATAATACATTCTTTTTAAAATGTTTTCTATAGAATATTTGCATAGCACCATAAAAACGTCGCGCATAAGACTTATCCTTTAATGTGCTTTCTCCCTTAAAATGGATAACACTAGACTTTCCATAATAATAGTTATTATAACCAGCTTTATAAACTCTATAGGATAGATCGATATCTTCACCATACATAAAATAATCTTCATCAAACCCTCCAACTATATTATAAACGTCTCGTTTTAAAAGCATAAATGCACCAACTAAAACGTCAACTCCTCCCACTTCATTCTCCTGTAAATGATTTGCATAATAATCTTCAGGGTTTCCAAATATTTTTTTAAATGCAGCCTTCACATAAGGAATATTACGTTTACTTTCAGGCAAAAACAAACCTACTCCATTGATTAATTTACACCCAACAATACCTACTTTTTCTTGTTCTTCTGAAAACTTTAAAAGTTTTAAAAATGTATCTTCGGCAACTACTGTATCTGGATTTAGAATACAAATATATTCACCTTTAGCCTGTGAAACTCCAATATTATTGCCTTTAGAAAAACCAAAATTTGTCTTATTTTCTATAAGATTAATATCTGGAAACAATTCCTTCACCATTTGGCAGCTTTCATCCTCAGAATTATTATCCACAACAATGATTTCTGCATCAATGCCAGTGGTAGCTGTTTGAACACTTTTTAAACAGAGTTCTAAAAAGTAGCGAACATTATAATTTAATATAACAACTGAGAGCTTCAAATAACTATTATAGCTTTAAAGAACTTTCAAATGGAATTCTATTTACAATACTTCTTCCCAAAGTAATTTCATCTGCATATTCCAATTCATCTCCAACAGAGATTCCTCTGGCAATGGTAGATGTGAAAATTTGATATTCTTGAATTTGTTTATAAATATAAAAATTTGTGGTATCCCCTTCCATAGTCGAACTTAACGCAAAAATAAGTTCATTTATTTTGCCTTCTTTTACCTTACTTACTAAAGATTCAATATTTAAATCATGCGGACCAATACCATCCATAGGTGAAATTTTACCTCCTAAAACATGATATAACCCTTTAAATGAACTCGTGTTTTCTATTGCCATGACATCTTTTATATCCTCGACAATACAAACAATGGTTTCATTTCTATTAGGATTAGCACATATTTCGCAAAGATCCTGGTCACTAATATTATGACAGGATTTGCAGAATTTAACATCATTACGCATAGCTTGCAAAGCCTCAGATAACATTACCGTTTGCTCTTTAGGTTGCCTAAGCATATGCAATACTAAACGTAGAGCTGTTCGCTTACCTATACCTGGTAACTGAGACATCTCATTTACTGCACGTTCTAATAATTTAGAAGAAAACTCCATTGTCTGCGAAAGTACTATTTAGACATGAAATTCGCTAATTTTCATCAACTCTTTTAAATTCATATACTTGATTTGGAATTTGATATTTAATATTTGTAATTTCAACATTTAAAATCTTTTCAATGTCTGCAACACAAATCATGCTACTTATAGCAGCTTATTTTGGAGTACTAATTCTTATATCTTACTTAACCGGTAAAGAAGATTCTAATGAAACTTTTTTTAAAGCTAAAAGGCAATCTCCTTGGTTTGTTGTAGCTTTTGGAATGATTGGTGCTTCTCTTTCTGGGGTCACGTTTATTTCAGTGCCTGGTTGGGTTGAAGCTTCTCAATTTAGCTACATGCAGGTTGTTTTTGGGTATTTAGCTGGATATTTCGTTATAGCTTATGTATTACTTCCTATATACTATAAGCTTAATGTTATTTCAATATATCAATATTTAGAAAACCGCTTTGGCGTTGTTAGCTATAAAACAGGTGCATTTTTCTTTTTTATATCTAGGGTTTTAGGTGCTTCCTTCAGGTTGTACCTAGTGGCTATTGTTTTACAAAAATTCGTTTTTGATGCTTATGGGTTTCCTTTTTGGGGAACCGTAACCATTTCAATTTTATTAATTTGGTTATACACCTACAAAGGAGGAATTAAAACGATTGTGTGGACAGACACTTTACAAACCTTATTTATGCTTGTTGCCGTTATTATAGCTATTATATTAATAAATGATAAATTAGGTTGGAGTTTTTCAGATTTTTTAGCTTCTGATGAATTGGCAAACTATAATAAAACTTTTTTCACAGAATCCTTTTTAGCAAAAAACCATCTTATAAAATCCTTTCTTGGCGGTATGTTTATTGCTATTTGTATGACTGGGTTAGATCAAGACATGATGCAAAAAAACCTAACCTGTAAGACACTTAAGGATGCGCAAAAAAATATGGTTTCCTTTAGTTTGGTTTTAGTTGTTGTTAATTTTATTTTCTTGTTGCTAGGAGCGCTTCTATTTATTTATGCTAATAAATTTAATATTGCAACCCCTATGCTGGACGGCAAGCTAAAAACGGACTTACTATTTCCCGAAATAGCTTTGAATGGAGGTTTGAGTGTTTCATTAGCCGTAGTCTTTTTATTAGGTTTAATCGCCGCTGCATACAGTAGTGCTGATAGTGCTTTAACATCACTAACCACTTCTTTTTGTGTAGACTTTTTAGGCATTGAAAAAATTGAAAAATCTAAACAAAAAGGGCTACGAAAACGAATTCACGTTTTAATGAGTATCGTCCTTATTTTTGTTATTGTAGCTTTTAAATATATTTTAGATAGTAATGTTATTGACAACCTCTTAAAAGTTGCTGGTTATACCTACGGCCCATTACTTGGGTTATTTGCTTTTGGAATTTTCACCAAATTTAAAGTTATCGATAAATACGTTTGGATTGTTACATTGATATCTGTGTTACTTTCCTATTTGATTGGAAAAATTCCTGCCGAACAAATTGGAGGTTATGTTATTGGCTACGAGCTTCTAATACTGAATGGTTTGATAACTTTTCTGGGGCTAATATTGATTCGTAGAAAGTAAAACCAAAGTACAAGCTGCCTCAAAAGGAATATTATTTTCTTTTAAAATCTTATAAAATTCTGGGTTTTCTGTTCCTGGGTTGAAAATAACACGTTCAGGTTTTAATGATACTATATAATCGTAATAAGCTGACTGTCTTTTAGGGCTTAAATACAATGTTACTGTATGTAAATCTTTATAAGGTAGTAACGTGTCATCAATTTGTACGCCCGAAACGTCTCCCTTTTTTAAACCAAATGCTACTACTTTAAATTTATTTGCTATTAATCTTTGAATAGCGTAATTAGAATATCTATTTGGTTTTAAAGATGCACCAAAAACCAATGTTTTTTTATTCATATGTTAAAAAAATGTTAAGACAGAAATATATAGTAACATAAATAATACCAAAGCGTCTACTTATTAATTACATCATCAATCAAAAAAATCAATCAACAATGTATAAACTATTTTTAGTATGCACACTATTGTTTTCAATATCTACACATGCATACACAACAGATCCCGAAAAAAATGCCGATAAAACTGGTACTATATTCGGAAAAGTATTAGACGCAAAACTAAATCAACCCTTACCTTACGTAAACATCATTATTAAAAATACCAAAGGAGCAATCTTAACAGGAGGCATTTCTTCAGATGACGGTTCTTTTAAAATTGAAAAAGTAGTCGAAGGCGATATCATTATAAGTATTCAATACATAGGATACAAAACATTCAACAAAAACATCACTATAGGTAAAGGTAACTACAGAGTTAATTTAGGCAACATTTTATTAGAAGCAGAAGCAGAAGGCTTAGATGCCATTACCGTAATAGCAGAAACCTCTTCTATACAGCAAAAGGTAGACAGGAAAATAATAACTATTGGGAAGGATTTGGCTGCTACCGGAACTGCTTCAGAATTAATGGTAGGGATCCCATCTGTAAGTGTCGATGCTCAAACTGGAGATATTAGTCTTAGGGGAAACCAAAACGTAAGAGTTATGGTAGATGGCAAGTTATCTAACATCCCAACAGCTCAGTTACTAAAACAAATCCCTTCTACAGCCATAAAGTCTGTGGAACTGATTACAAACCCCTCTGCAAAATATAATCCTGAGGGTATGAGCGGTATTATTAATATCGTTTTACATAAAAATACTATGGTTGGCTTTAATGGTAACATAAGCACAACGTTATCTCATGAGCGAGAAGCAAAGTTTAATAGTGCAATCAATTTAAATTATCGCACCGGTAAGTTTAATGTGTATACTAATTACAGTAATAATATTGCTAAAAACGCTAATAACGGTCATGTATTTAGACCAGAAAACAACTCTGAGCAATTTTTTGAGTTTTTAACAAACAGAAAATCGCACTTGTTTAAAGTTGGTGTAGATGTTTATATTAATGATAAAAACACTATTTCTTTATTCACCAATCAAAATATTGCCGAGAATGGTATTATAAGTCGTACCCAAGCTATTTTTAACAATAACAATGCTTTTAATCAAAGCCAGAGACTTTTTGCCGATGGAAAGAATAATTCTTCCCAATATAATTTAGATTATAAACTGGATTTTAAAAAAGATGGTCATAATATTGAATTAGAGGTTGATCACAATATCTTCGATGAAGATAATCCGGTTGATTATATGATTTTTTTAGGAAATCAAAACGACTATCAAGATTTTAATGATACAGATAGAGTAAGAACAACCGTTAATTTAGATTATGTAAACCCATTATCTGATACTTCTAAATTAGAGCTTGGGCTTCAAGCCAGATTATTTAACACAGATATTGATTTTGTTTCTACAGGAGAAACGTTTAATAATTCTGGTATTTTAGCACCAACACCTAGTACCGCATTCGATTATACAAGAGATATTTACTCTGCTTATGCTACTTTTAGCAAGAATTTTGATAAATGGACTTACCAAATAGGTTTACGTGCAGAACATGTTAACGTAGATGCATTAGCACTACAAACCGATGTTATTTCTAATATAACAACGCCTATTGAGTTTAATAATGATTATTTTGAAGTATATCCTTCGGCTTTCTTTACTTACAAGCCTTCAGAAAAGAATTCTTATCAATTAAGTTATAGTAGACGTGTTGATCGTCCCGGTATAGGCCAAGTAAATCCTATTAAAGAATGGAGTACACCACTTGTTTCCTCTTTTGGTAACCAATCTTTAGAACCTCAGTTTACAAATTCTTTAGAATTAAATTATACAAGAAATTTAAAAGATCGAAAAGGAAGTGTTACTGCTGGAGTATTTTATCGTTCTATTTCTGATGAAATCAATAGAGCATTATTTATTGACAGAAGCGATGTCACTTCTGGTAGAGTTATTTTAACACATGACAATTTTGATGATACTTCTGCTTATGGGGTTGAAGTATCTACAAACTACCGCCCTACAAAATGGTGGAGCATAAATGGTAGTTTCGATTTTTATTCTCAAACCCAAAAAGGTATCGCAGAAAGCCTAAACGCACCTATTGAAACAGCAACAGTTAGTAATATTGTGACTGATGTTGATGAAGTTGATAACGTAGCCTGGAATTTGAAGATGTTCAATAATTTTAAAGCCAGTAAAAAAATAAGCTTAACTGCCTTTGCTTTTTATAGAGGACAAAACCAAAATATACAGTTTGATATAGACCCTATGTTTTTTATCAACCTTGGAGCTCGAGTAAGTTTTGCTCAAGGAAGAGGTTCTTTCAATTTAAATTTTAACGACATATTTAATACCATGCATTTTTCTGGAGAAGGTGTCAAACCTTATCAACAGGATGTTTTCTTTAACTGGGAAAGTCATACGGTATCTACTGGTTTATCTTATCGATTTGGCGGTGGAAAATACCGTGCTAAATCCCGTAAACGTCGTGATAACAATGAAAAATCCGGTGGCGGAGGCTTCATGTAAAAGTATTATTTAATGTCTTGCACAATAGTTGATGGTTAATATAATGCAAGACAATTAAATGAGCCCCTAAAATGTTTATTTTAGGGGTTATTTTTTATTAACATAAACCTGTGTTTTTACTCATTTCGTTGTCTTTCTCACCAATTCACAGAGAACTCATCTTGACTTTTTGTTTTTAACCGAAAATGAGATAAAATTTGTTCAGATGCGGCATTTTTTGCAAGGCATAGCAGCGCTAAGCATAAAAAAAGTAACAACATATGGGCGAATTTTAGCCATTTTTTAGGAAATAGAAAAAGTCAAGATGAGTTCAGAGGCAAAATGATGCATAAATAAGTAAAATCTAAAAAAAATATTTTTTTATACAATAAATAAAATAGTCTTACGTTAAACGTAGTATACAATCTAACCATTAAACGAAAGAATAATTATTTAGAGTTAGTCATCTACATACACAAAAAATTCGTATCAAAGAGATTTGTATAATTAAAAACTCGTAATTTTTATTTCGAGTTTTTTCTTTGTAAATGTTAAAAAGAGTTAAATATTATTAGGTCACGCAATATTGTAAAACTTTATTCGTCTATTATACTAAGATTCTTCACATTAGTGTTTGTTGAAGTTGATTGATAGCTAGAAAAACCCGAAACTAATAGTTTCGGGTTTTTTATTTTATATCACGCTGGAACTGGAGTTAAAGGTTGATTTCATCTACCATTTAATAATAGCACTTCCCCAAGTAAATCCACTTCCAAAAGCAGCTAATACAACATGATCACCTTCCTTTATTTTACCTTCTTCCCAAGCTTCCGTCAAGGCAATAATTACAGATGCAGCAGTGGTATTACCATATGTCATTATATTATTAAATACTTGATCATCTCTTAAAGCGAACTTCTTTTGAATAAATTGAGCTATTCGTAAATTGGCTTGATGCGGAATCAACATATCTATGTCTTCTTTTTCTAAGCCATTCTTCAATAAACCTTCCATAATCACTTCACTAAATCGTACCACAGCATGTTTAAAAACAAAAGTACCATCCATATAAGGAAAATACGATGTATCTTCTTCTTCTGATGCTAAAATTTCAGGCACCCAATGTGCAATACTTGGGGAGGTTACCGTTAATTTATCGGCATATTTCCCCTCACTATGCAAATGCGTAGACAAAACTCCTTTAGTATTATCTTCTTCTCTGGATAATACACAAGCTCCTGCCCCATCACCAAAAATAACCGACACTCCTCGTCCTCTCGTTGTTTTATCTAATCCGTTACTATGGTATTCGGCTCCAATAACAAGAATATTTTTATACATGCCTGTTTTAATAAATTGGTCGGCTACAGATATAGCGTATACAAATCCAGAACATTGATTTCTAACATCTAAAGCTCCAATGGTGGGCATCTCCAGCATATCTTGTATTTGTACACCACAGCCTGGAAAATAGTAATCGGGGCTTAAAGTAGCAAATACAATAAAATCAATATCATCTTTTGTTAATCCAGAACGGTCAATGGCTATTCTAGCTGCCTTGGCTCCCATTATAGCAGAAGTATCATCAGTGCCTTCCTTAATCCATCTACGCTCTTTTATTCCTGTGCGTTCTTGAATCCATTCATCATTAGTGTCCATCAATTTAGACAAGTCATCATTCGTCACAACATTATCCGGAAGGTATTTTCCTAAACCTATTATTTTCGAATTATACATAAAATCTCTTCTTAAAGTAATACAAAGTACAACAAGCATCATTAAATTCCAATTATAAAAAACCAAATTCTAAAAAGCTAGCGCAACAAACACTTGTATATGTAGGCTAAAATTGTTTTTCCTTATAAAAAATCGTGTCAGTTTGTCACATTTTTACTCTTGGTACTTTTTTTGTCTAACTCTTCAAAGTAAAGTAAAACAAAATTAATCTGGTTCCTGCCTTACTGAAACGAGTTCAGCACAGGTTGTAGGAATGACAAATAAACTATTTATTATGACAAAAGGAAATATTAATGTTTCGGTAGAGAATATCTTTCCTCTCATTAAAAAATTCTTATACAGCGACCACGAGATCTTTTTACGTGAGTTAATTAGTAATGCTACAGATGCGACTTTAAAACTAAAGCATTTAACAAATGTTGGTGATGCAAAAGTTGAATACGGTAACCCGCAAATTGAAGTTAAGATTGATAAGGATGGAAAAAAACTTCATATTATAGATCAAGGTTTAGGTATGACGGCTGATGAAGTTGAAAAATACATTAACCAAGTTGCTTTTTCTGGTGCTGAAGAATTTTTAGATAAATACAAAGATTCTGCAAAAGACTCTGGGATTATAGGTCATTTTGGCCTTGGTTTTTATTCTGCCTTTATGGTAGCTGAAAAAGTTGAGATTATTACAAAATCCCATAAAGATGAGCCTGCAGCGCATTGGACTTGCGATGGAAGCCCGGAATTCACATTAGAAGCTTCAGATAAAATAGAAAGAGGTACAGAAATTATTCTTCATATTGCCGAGGATTCTACAGAGTTTTTAGAAGAAGGACGTATTACCAGCTTACTTGAAAAGTATAATAAGTTTATGCCTATTCCAATTAAATTTGGAACTAAAGAAATAAACGATCCAGATTTTACACCAAAAACAACAAAAGATAAAGACGGTAAAGAAACAACAGAACCTCACAAGCAAATTACTGTCGATAATATTATTAATAACCCTAACCCTGCGTGGACTAAACAACCATCAGAATTAGAAGATCAAAATTATAAAGATTTTTATCGCGAATTGTACCCCATGCAATTTGAAGAGCCTTTATTTAATATTCACCTAAATGTTGATTATCCGTTTAATTTAACGGGAATATTATACTTCCCGAAAATGTCTAACGACATGCAAATTCAGAAGGATAAAATTCAACTGTATCAAAATCAAGTTTTCGTAACCGATAATGTTGAGGGTATCGTTCCAGAATTTTTAACCATGCTTCGTGGTGTTATTGATTCTCCAGATATTCCTTTAAATGTATCTCGTTCTTATTTACAAGCAGACGGTGCTGTAAAAAAGATTTCATCTTACATTACCAGAAAAGTAGCAGATAAATTAAAATCGTTGTTTAATAATAGTCGCGAAGATTTTGAAGCGAAATGGAACGATATTAAAATCGTAATTGAATACGGTATGCTTTCTGAAGAGAAATTCTTCGAAAAAGCAGATGCTTTTGCATTATATCCAACCGTAGACGGTACGTATTATACATACGAAGAGTTATTCAACAAAATTAAAGCAAAACAAACCGATAAAGACGATAAGTTAGTTATTCTTTATGCTTCAGATAAAGATGCACAACATAGCTATATTGAATCTGCAAAAGCAAAAGGTTATGAAGTTTTATTATTAGACTCTCCTATTGTATCGCATTTAATACAAAAACTGGAATCTACTAAAGAAAATGTAACATTTGCTCGTGTTGACGGTGATCATATTGATAATTTAATTAAGAAAGAGGACACCACTATTTCTAAATTAGATGAAGATCAGAAAAAAGCTTTAGACGACTTATTAAAAGAAGTGATTCCTTCTGAAAAATTCATGGTACAACTAGAAGCTATGGATAGCGATGCATCACCATTTATTATTACGCAACCAGAATTTATGCGTAGAATGAAAGAAATGCAAGCTACCGGAGGTGGCGGTGGTATGTTTGGTATGGGTAACATGCCAGAAATGTATAACCTAATAGTTAACACAAATTCCGAATTAGTTGGTGAAATTCTTGGGACCAAAACTAAAAAGAAACAAGAGCGTTTAATTAACCAAAGTCTGGATTTAGCACGATTGTCTCAAGGTTTATTAAAAGGTGAAGAATTGACAAACTTTATTAAGCGTAGTTATGAGATGATAAAGTAAGCTTTGTCATGCTGAGCGCAGTCGAAGCATCTTATTAATTTAAGAATTTCGCTTTCGCGGAAACCAATAAAACCAAAACCACTTTGCAAAAACAAAGTGGTTTTTTATTTTAATAGAGACTCCTTTTTTTAATTTTCAGCTACTTACGTTTAACAACCAATAGAATTTATTGAAACAGAATTTTATCTTTGTATTACCAGCAAGCAGAAAAACATATAACCTAAAATAAATTATTCTTTAAATTAGCTAATATGGAGAAAGGAATAGTCTTATCCTTAAATAAAAGTGAAACACACACTTTTAAAAAAGTTAATCAGAGCAGTATAAAACTAATTAAGGGATTAGGGGTAGAAGGCGATGCACATATGGGAAAAACAGTTAAACACAGGTCTAGAGTAGCCAAAGACCCTTCTCAGCCAAATTTACGCCAAGTACACTTAATACATTCCAAATTACATGACGAACTCGAATCCCAAGGATTTAAAATTAAAGCGGGAGAAATGGGAGAAAATATAACGACTAAAGGAATAGACCTTTTATCCCTACCAAAAGATACCATTTTAAATATTGGAAAAACTGCCCGAATAAAAATAACAGGTTTAAGAAATCCTTGTAATCAATTAAACCTTTTCAAAGAAGGATTAATGAATGCTGTTTTAGGTAAAGATGAAAATGGAGCTTTAATAAGAAAAGCTGGAATCATGGCAATTGTCCTTGAGAGTGGAATTATTGAGATAGGAGACGCAATTCAAGTAATTATACCCGACATACCGCACATCAAATTAGACAGGGTTTGAATAACTAACGTATAAAAATGAAGCTTAATCAGGAGATTAGTACAATAAAAAAATAGTTAAAATTAGACACCGTAAGCGATTTAAAAGGGTGAGAAAATTAAGCATCCTAAAATTATGGAATCAATGGAATAATACTCGTTGTCAAAGCCATAGAGTTCGTTTATACAATTGTTGTGTCCAAGCCGAAAAATGAACTACGCAAAGAACAAAATCGAACTTGAAGAGAATGGATATTCTGTTTTAACTGACTTCTATTCGGACAGCGAAATAAGTCAGATTTTGACCTGCATTGAAAACACTGAACATAATAGAAATTCATTTTTGAAAACAAAGGATTTGTTTGCGATTAGACAATTAATCAAAAACATACCTGATCTGGCTGATTTTCTGTTCAATACAAAATTGACTAAATTGATTTCTGACCTTTCCGAATCTGAATATTTCTTGACAAAAACAATTTATTTTGACAAACCAAGCGAATCGAATTGGTTTGTTGCTTATCATCAAGATTTGAGTATTTCAGTTGACAAAAAAGCTGACTTGGAAAACTACTCAAATTGGACATTTAAAAAAGGCCAATATGGAGTTCAACCACCAATTGAGATTTTACGAGACACAGTAACAATACGAATTCATTTAGATAAAACGGACAAAAATAACGGAGCTTTAAAAGTAATCCCTAAATCTCACTTAAAAGGAATAATTCGTACTGACTCAAAAGATTGGGATATTGAAAGCGAAGTCATATGTGGAGTAGAAAAAGGCGGGGCAATGTTGATGAAACCTTTGACTTTACACGCTTCTAACAGAACAACAAACGGAAAAAAAAGACGAGTAATACATTTAGAATTTAATAAGCATAATTTGACTGAACCACTGGCTTGGTTAGAACATTATGGAATACCCCCTAGTCCTAGTATTTACTAGTGTCGTATCGAGTAATAAAAAAAGCTAAGAAGTTATTTCTTAAAAAAACCTGTCAATCGCTTAAATAAACTTCCTATATTTAGACATATATAAGAGAAATAAATGCCATAAAGTGTGTTTATATAATTGTTGTATGTAATTTAAAAATAGTGCTAAATAATATATGCAGAAAACATTAAATATATTAGGGTTTATTGTAGGATTTATAGGGTTAATAATTGGTCTAATATCCTATATAAACACAGTTAAGAAAAAAGAAATCAGTTATAATGTTTTTGAACCATCATATAAGATTTTTGACAATGAAGCTATTGATAAAGAGTCTAACCTTATGATTCTCACGAAAGATAGCATAAAAGTTGACCAAAATATTTATCTAACAACAATTGGAATTTGGAATTCTGGAGATTTAACAATAAATAGGTCAGATGTAAGAAAAAAAATATCACTTAAATTGAACGGAATTAACAGAATAATTGATTTCAAATTAATAAAAGAAGTTGACGCTGGTATTTCAAAGTTCACTTATGAAGTTAATAAAGACAGTATATTTAACATTGACTGGAAATTCTTTGACCCAAATAACGGAGTAAAATTTCAGATTCTTTATTTGGGAGATGAAAATTTATCCGGAAGAATGAATGGAAATGTTTTGGAAACAAATTTTGCTGAGTTTATTCCAGCCGAAACAAAAGATGGCGGAATAAAGACGAAAAGCAAAACAACGCGAATTCTAATTTTTATTCTTCTGGTTGTAATGACAATTGCCATTATTTTATTAAGTGCTTTAAGGATACGAAGGAAACTAAAAAAAGGAGATAAAATAAAAGCTGAACTTTCTGTTGATTTTATTATGACTGTGATATACCCAATACTATTTCTAATAATGATTGGATACTTTACATATGATTACTTTTTTAGAATAACCGAAGTACCATTCTAAAAAACTACATACAACAATGGCTATAAGTAATTGCTTGAGTCTGGTAAGTGTCAATCGGAATATTCTCCGAATATTCCTCACTCTCGGTCTTTTTGCTAACTTTAGTACTTTAAACAACTACTCATAGCCGAGACCGTTGGAAACATATAAACAGAACACAAATGCATCCAATTTTAATACTAACATTTTTAATTATTGCTTTTTGGTCAGTGATAACAACATTCAGAGCAATCTATCTGATTTTAACAAAAGAATTTAAAGGAGACAAAATAACTTGGGTTTTGATTTCAATGATTGGAATTATTGGTCCTATAATTTGGATTACAAAAGGGAAAAAACTGCTTTCAAAATGAAATACAGTATTCCAGACAAAAGAGAATTGACAAAACCAGAAATTGAACTGCTGACTTATCTGCTTGAAAAAGAAAAATCAGAATGGATTAATTTAATCGGAAATCTTAAAGTCATTGCGAGATGCGGTTGTGGAAAATGTCCTACCGTAATATTTGGAAAAAGATTTGACTCGGAAATTCAAAAAGGGAATTTAATAATCGACTACATTGGAAAAGGGAAAAACGGAGAGTTAATTGGAATATCTGTATTCGGAACTAACCAAATGCCGACTGAACTAGAATTTTATTCAATAGATGGGGAATCTGACATCACCGAATTACCAAAAATTGAAACGCTAAAACGTGCTGAATATAAATAAAATACTATTGCCAACAATGTATAACCGCAATTACGGCGGATTCGACTACGTCCGAATCCACTCGGAATTGCTAATGTCAGTGCTAAACCGAAAATAATCGCTAACTTAACCCGTAACTAACAGTTATACGAGACCGTTGGCAACAAGCTAAAAAGATGAAATTACCATTAACAATTTTAGTTCTGATTTTATGCTTATCGTCTTGTAAAGAAAAGACGGAAAGAAAATCCGAACCGAAAAAAGAACAAACTGAATTAAAAGCTGAGTCGATTAAACCGACAGTTAAACCAACTGAAAAAATTGATTTGTCAAAAATTCCTGATTCTTTGGAATTAATGACTGACGAAAATTTGAAAGGAGATTTTAACGGAGATAATAAAACTGACTTCGCTTCTATTGTAAAAAACAAAAAGAATCAAAAAACCGGAGTTCTAATAATTCACAATTCGGCAAATAATGAAAGTTTTGTTTTCGGGGCTGGAAAAGAAGTTAACCAAATGGCAGATTTGGACTGGATTGAAGTTTTTGAAACTCTACCAGAAGGAGAAATTATTTCACCGACTTTAGTTGATGAAGAAACAGGAGATGTAATTGGACAAGACGAAAATCAGAATTTTAAACTAATTGGAAACGCAATTTATATGAGCGTTGAGGAATCTCACGGAGGCGGAATTATATTTTGGAATGGAAAAGAATATAAATGGTATCATATAGAATAAAAAGCCAGTTGCCAACACCGTATAAAATTAATTGCTAGTGCAAGCCTACTTACGAAAATCCTTGCGAATTTTCTATTCGGTTTCTTATTTGCTAAATTAGGTGCTTAAAACACGCAACAAACCATATACAAACACGTGAGCAACAATAATGAAAAACCAAATGCAGAAAATTAAATCAGTCATTTTATTAATTATTATCGCAACATTTAGTTCCTGTCAATTCAACCAATCAGTAAATAAAGATTTGACAACTGGTGCATATTCAAGGGGTGATGGAATTGGAATTGATGGTGTTGTAATAGAGATTAATGGAGAAACGGACAATAGAAATGAATTTGTTTTTGGCGAAAAAGTAAATCTTGTATTTAATAACATTACTGGATTAACCAATTTAGACGGAAAAACATTTCCGAGACTTTCAATGCACGTAGTAAAAAACGAGAAAGATACTGTCCTTTTTAATCCAAACTTACTTAAAAGTTTAAATAACGGAACTGACCTTTCACCACTTCAACTTCAAGCGAATTTCAGAACTGCTTTACCGAATCGGAACAATGAAAAATATAAGGTGTTTATAGAAATTACAGATAAAAAAGGAGATGGGAAATTTAATTACGAATTACCTTTTACAATAAAAGAAAATGACTTATTAGATATAAAAGGTGACGGAATTGAATACTCAACTATCTATTTGTGGAATGAAACATTAAAGCAACCTGTTTTTGACAATAATGTTAGTTCTGAACATTTGTTTATCCTAATTCTTAATGATATACAAGGTTTGGAATTAACTAATGAAAAGGTTTTTCCAATTTTTTCACTTGACTTAACAGATAATAATGGAAATAAAATTCTATCTAATCCAAATCTTTTAAGTGCTTATGAGGAAGTAGGAGTAAATCCAAAAGATTTGAAAAGTCAAGTAACTGCTAAACTTACTTTCGCAAAAGGAAAGATAAATAACCCTTGTAGATTGAATACAAAACTGAAAGATAAAAATTCATCAAAGGAAATTAATATTTCTACTGAGTTAAATATAAATTAAAGTTGCCCCCAGTGTTAGTATTTACTAGTATCGTATCGAGTAAGAAAAAATAAGCTAAGAAGTTATTTGTTTAAAAAAACCTGCCGATCGCTTAAATAAACTTCCTATATTTAGACACATATAAGAGAAATAAACGCCATAAAGTGCGTTTATATAATTGTTGGCAAACATTTAAGAAACCCGTTAACTAATTGAAAATCATCATTCACTCATTAAGAGTTTCAGAAAAACAAAACACATAATAGATTTGACAAAAATCTAACTGAATGAGAAAAATTGGAATAATACTTTTGACAATTCTGCTGAATCTCAATTTGAGTTTCTCACAAACCGAATCTGAAATCGACTCATTGTTAAATGGAATTTCTGAAACGGAAAATTCAAAAGGAATTACGAAAACTGAACAAGCGAAAAAAATTATTGAATTTGGAGAAAACTCTCTGACAACTCTTGCGGAATTTTTTACTGACTCAACTCTGACTAAGGTTAAATCGGAATGTCAAGAGCGGAATTTAACGAAAGGAGAAATTGCAATTATTATGGCTGACCGAATTGAGGGAATGCCATACTTTACAGTAACTGGAATTCAAAATTGTTTAATTACTTTCTGCGAAAACAATCCGAATTTAATAGAGTATTATTTATGGGCGATTAAAAGAGATGGAACCGAAAAATTTAAAGAAAAATATTTAGCGTGGTTAGAAAGTGATGACAGAATAGAATGGACACCTCTACTCGATTATAAATCAAAAAAAGAACGAAAAAAAGAAATACGGAAACGAAAACGTGAAAAGAGGAAAGCTGAATAAAAACGATTTGCCAACACAGTGTATAATTAATTGCTTTGTCGAGTGCTTATTTGGAAAATTCCTTCAGAATTTTCTCGCGTCCGTTTTTGTTTACTAAATTAGTTGCTGAAACACGCAACTAACCATACACAAACACGTTGGGCATAATTAAAACGAAATGCTAATGCAGAAAATAATCTTAACATTATTACTATTATCAACTTTTCTTATTTATTCTCAGAATAAGGAAACTGAAAAAATATTAAGCGAAGGAAAATTACTTTTTCGAATGGAAAAAGGTTCTTGGCATGGAACAGATGATATGTTGGCAAGATTTAAAACGAAAAAAGATTCAGTTGGCGGATATTTATCATATGATACTGCTGAAAATAAAATAAATACCATTTTCTTCAGTCGGTTTGACTCTGACAAAATATTAATAAGATATGAATTTGACAGTTTACCAAAACCACAACCAATAAAAATTGACACTACAAACCATAATGCAACCGATTTAGAAAAAAATCTTATTTCTATCCGTCAAGATGCGAGAAATAGAGCCTATGCCAATGAAGACAAGTTTTTCAGTTTTTACGAAAAGACTTCATTGAATTTTATTCCTGTTATTACTGACAAAGAAAGAAATGTTTTTGTATTAACTGGACCACAAGTTTCTGGAATTGTATTACTTGGCAACGATTATAAATTGAGTTACGACAAGAAAAATGAATTTAAGAAAAAAGAGAAAATTCATAACTCTATTTTACAATTCCCTAATGCTTCAGAAGATAAAGAAAACCCAACTGTTTCAACAATTCACTCACACGTAATAACCGAATACATTTCATCGACTGACATATGTACTTTATTGCTTTATAAAAACTATGTTGAGTGGAATCAGCACATTGTTATAAGTGAAAAAGAAGTGTCGATATTTAATTTAGAAAAGGAATCTCTTTTTACAATGAAAAGAAAGGCTTGGGAGAAAATTTATAATAACGAAAAAGATAAAAAATAACTGTGCCCAACACCGTATCTCAGAATGCCACTAGGAAACCCTAGCGGTAACGATCATTCTAGTGCAGACATATTAACCACTTGATTTAAAATAAAAAACATTGTACAACAACGTGCCAGCTAGTGTTAGTATTTACTAGTACCGTATCGAGTAAGAAAAAGTAAAATTTAAAAGCTTTTACAGCAGTGTAACAACTTTTCATTCATTTTCTTTCTTCTTTTACCTGCTAACTAAGAATGCCACTAGGGAAACCTAGCGGTAGCGATCTTTAGTGTGGCCATATTTGAAACATCTTGGAGCAACAAACCATATAAATAAGTTGTGTGTAATTTTGACGCAACTAAACTCGGGTTTGAACATCTAGTAAGAAAATAGAATTATGAAAAAACGGATCCATCTTCTCATTCTTACTTTAGGAATAATTTCTTGTAGTTCTGACGATGAAACTAAAAACAACGACTATGAATTTATAGTAGAATATTCGACTACTGTTACGGTTGGTGGTGTCGTTGGAGTGACTGAACGGACTTTTGAGATTGGAGAAGTTTACACTGGTACAGACCAAGGTGATGATACGATAACGATAAGAATTGCAGAACATTCGGAATTAAATGATGATTGTCCAAATAGATGGTGCTACCAAGAATTATTAAATGTTCCTCGTGAATTTCTAAAATTAGTTGAATGAACAATGACCTTGATTAATCTGACAAAAAGCTACACACAACAACGGGTGGTCAAAATAATTACTTGGTTCTTACTCCGCTAGTGCCACATCGAGTAATGAAAAATAAGCTAAGAAGTTATTTCTTAAAAAAACCTGTCAATCGCTTAAATAAACTTCCTATATTTAGACATATATAAGAGAAATAAATGCCATAAAGTGTGTTTATATAATTGTTGGAAACAAGCTGAAAAAATGGACATAGAATATTTACCAAATAAAGGCTTCATTCTTAATTCTGTCAAAATAGAATGGAATGACGAACGGAATACTGTTAGAGAAAAAATCGGAAATAGACATAAGGAAGACGATAAAACAATTGACGTTGCTCAATTTTTCGAAGGAGACGAAAGTATGAATATTCATCAAAAAAGAGATGTTTATGAAAATCTGAACTCTAAAAATGATATACTATTTCTGAATTACAACAAGGACAATAAATTAAAAGAATTAGAAGTACACTCTGGCTTTGATATTTTAATTGACAATATTCGACTTGGTTTTGGAAACGAAATCTCAGATTTTATAAATCAATTTCAAAAAAACGGAATTGAATACTCGGAAACAGAAAAAGGAAATTATCTTTTAAAGAAATTAAAAATATTGATTGCGGATAGTGAATCAATGGGTGGAAATGGAACAAGATTATCTTATTTTTATGCGACATCTGACATTAGCCATTTAGCGGAATAAAAAAAGCCAGTTGCCAACAATGTATAAAAATAATGCTTAAGTTTAATCCTAAATCAAAAGGTTAGTGCGTATTTGGTCACTCTGATTTTCCTTCGGAAAATCCTCGGACACAAAACCGCACTATTCTTATACATAACCGTTGTACACAATTTATGAAACACCTGATATACATAATTATAATTCTGTTTTCAATTCAAACGAATGGACAAAACTCAACTGAAAAAAAACAGTTTAGAATTGACTTATTGACTGTTGAGAAAACGACTAACGATACTATAATAAGTTCAATTATTGAAATATACTCTGGCGAAAAAAGAATCGAAACTAGTACATCAGATTTTGACGGAATTAGCATTTTCTTTATTAAATCAAAAGACGTTATTGACGACAAAATTCGTCTAAAAATTTATGGACCAAAATGTAGTATTTTTGAAAAAGAATATATTCTGACCGACGATTTAAATACTAAAATTAATTTGGAATATGGCGAAACGGAATACACTCATCATAATCAAACAATGGAAATGTATGAGAAACTAAATATAAAGCTCAAAATGTTTGAATGTGAAGTAGTTGAACCAAAAATTATTTATAAAAACTAATAAAAAACTTTGCACAACAACGTGTCCTATGAAAAACACTATTTTTATTCCTCAAACTAAGGACTGTGTTTTGTTTGATAAATATTAAAACAAATAATATGAAAAAAATATGCCCTTTATTTATAATAATCGCTTTAATAGTTCTTTCCTCTTGCAAGGATACTGAAAAAGAAAAAAATACAATTCCTGTAGAAAAAATTGAAAGTGATATTTCAAATAATAATAAATCACCCGATGTGCAAACC